>NZ_NCVF01000021.1:0-143577 GCF_002096755.1 Streptococcus mitis | reverse complement strand
CGTAGAGTATTACCACTTCCAGAGATGACAACTAGATCAGAAATCAAAAAAGTTGGCAATGATCTTTATCTAGAAGACCCAGGTGTACGACTTCGATTGGATAACTTCACAATCAATAACAATAAACTATACTATTTAGATAATGGACAAGGTAAGCTCAAAACAGGTTACTTTGTACTGATTGATGATGGTATGGCTACAACCCACTATCACTTACTTGTATATGCAGACCAATCTGGAGAAGTTCTTAAGATGAAACGCTTGCCATCAAGATTTATAGATTATCGCGATAAAGAAATCGATGGTTTCTATGGTCAAAAAATTAAGATTACACAGCCAAATAAGTATGAATATTACAAGGTTCTTGTGGTAAAATAAATAGATAAGCAATCTTCACAACGAATATAAAAAATAAAACGTACAAATCATTTTCAAGAGGCTTTAGATTTCTTATATTTTAAAAGAAACTAAAGCCTTTTGTGGATTTATAAGGGGATAGAGAGGATATAAAATTATGAAAAGGAGTTTGTCATGAAAATGAAAAATACATTTGTAGAATTGGAACAATTTGAAGATATTTACAGTTGGTGATATCTATTCCCAAAGCAAAGCTAGTGTTTTGCTACTAATGGGTTAATTAAACGGATTTATGATTATTTTACTTGAATTTTTATTGTTTATATTGATTTTAATCAATATTTTAGCTCCTCCGATTTATTTAGGTAGTCAACTCTCTAAAGCATTTTATGACAAACGTTCTATATTTCTTTTGGTAGTTTTGAAGCTATTTACTACCTTCGTTTTTCCGAGTTTCTCGCATGTTGCCAATTTATTATTCTTTTATATAATATTTTGGATTGTGTTAAAGAAAAAGAAGAAAGAAGCTCTCTTTCTTGCACTTTATCTATTTGTGTTTTATCAAAGTATTCGATATTTGGTTTTGACATTTATAATACGATTGATATTTGACTACTCTGAACTATCTGATTTTTTGCATAGTGGATTTAATTCTGTATTTAGTTTGATTTCGTTGTTTTTGTCTGTTGTCATTTTAAGACGATGGGGAATTGATTTCAATATATTATTTTTAGATAAATTTCAATCGTTAGTGATGAAAAGTATGTGGATTTTATCCTTATTGTTTGGTTTCAGACTTTTTTCATCCATTATGTCTGGGGGATGTAATCCTTTCTACGTTCGATTTGACACGACCATTTCTCTCCTGATTTTCATTCTCTTTTTCTCTTGGCTTTTTTACATTAAGCATTTGGAGCAGGTTTATCGTGATGAGCAGACCATTCAGAGACAGGAAGATGAAAATCGTTCCTTGCAAGGAATGGTGGATAAGTTGGGTCATCTCTATGACGAAGTTCGAGGTTTCCGTCATGATTTTGCAGGAATTGTCGCTAGCATGGAGCCTGCCATAGCGAATCAAGATATGGCTGAGGTGTCTACCATTTATCAAGATGTTTTTCTAAAGACCAATGAAAAGCTGAGGAAGGCGGACTACACAGCCTTTAATCTTCACAATATCCATGACATAGCCATTCGTAATACCTTGGCCAAAGTCATGATTGTGGCAGATAAGCAGGGGATTCATTTTAGTTTGGAGACAGTGGGGGTTGTTGAAGAGCTGGCATTGCCGATGTTGGAGGCTATCCGTATCCTATCTATTCTTACTAAAAATGCCTTGGAGGCAACCAGTGAGGCTGAAAATCCGCAGATTTGGGTTGCTTTGTTGGCAGGTGATAGGAGTGTTCGTTTTATCATTGAAAACACTCGTAAGAAAGAAGAACTGAACCCCAGCATTCTCAGTCAAAAGGGTTACTCGACCAAGGAAAGCCACAGTGGACTGGGCTTAGCGACCTTGGAGGATATGGTTTTTCATTATGATTTGAACTTAGATACCCAGCTAGGAGAAACGACCTTTAGACAAGATTTAGAATTGCCATTTAAGGATGAGAAACGAGGGGGAGAGGAATGAGAATTTTAGTTTTAGAAGATGATAGAGTCCAGCAAGGACGGATAGAGCAGACTTTACTAGATATTGGTCGCTCTCGCAATTTAAGATTAGAAATTGATATTGCCAAAAACTATGGAGATGTTGAAAAGTATTCTCAGTATTTTGACCATTACCAACTCTATTTATTGGATTTAGAGATTGATGGAGAGCGTGAACGGGGCTTTCAGGTTGCTCAACAGGTTCGGGAGCGGGATCCTTTTACAAGCATTGTCTTTGTGTCCACGCACTCGGAGGCCTTGCCTCTAGCTTTTCGCTACCACTTGTCTGCCTTGGATTTTATTTCCAAGGATCAGCCTGAGGAGGATTACCGTCATCAGCTGGAGCGCTGTCTGGACTATGTACTGGCAGTGGATAAGAGGGAAAATATGCGTCTCTTTACCTATAGTTTTGAGGGGAGACGGGGCTTTACTCTGCCCTACCATGAGATTTTAGCCTTTGAAACCTCAGTGGAATCCCACCGTATCAAGGTCTATTATGCCAATCATTCTATTAAGACCATTTACGGCAGTCTCAAGGATATCGCTGCCAAGGCTGAAAAAGATTACTTTGTCTATGCCAATCGCAATACGTTAGTTAGTTTACAGGCCATTGAAGAGATGACTGCGACAGAAGTGACCCTGTTAGAAGGCTTGCATTTCCCCGTATCACGAACAGCCAGAAGAACACTCAAAAAACACCTCAATGTCTAATATCTGTTAGATTTGAATGAATTTATCAATAAGAATGTCGGAAAATTTTCTGATATTCTTATTTTTTTGAATTCTTTTTCGAATAGATAAGTAAGAGGAAACAGAAAGGAGTTTGGTTTATGTATCTACCAATCTTGTATCCGTGGTTCATTAAATTATTTTTTAAATAAAATTTAATTTAGTTGTTCATTTTCGAAATTTTTTTCGAATAGATAAGTAAGAGGAAAAAGAAAGGAGCATAGTTTATGTATCTACCGATTTTCTATCCATGGTTTATTAAATTATTTTTTAAATAGACTTTAATTTAGTTGTACATTTTCGAAATTTTTTTCGAATAAATAAGTGAGAGGAAAAAGAAAGGAGCCTAGTTCATGTATCTACCAATCTTGTATCCGTGGTTTTTTAAATTATTTTTTAAATAAAATTTAATTTAGTTGTTCATTTTCGGATTGTTTTTCGAATAGATAAGTGAGAGGGAAAAAAGAAAGGAATAAAATAATGAAAGAACATTATTATGGATTTGTTGAGCTGACTTCGGAAGAATTGACCGATATTCAAGGTGGAGAAAATTGGACGAAGACACTTGCAGATTGGTACGTTGGATTTCGTAGAGGTTTAGGTTTTTAGGGGATAAGCGATGAATGAAATGAATGATAAGTGTACTATTGAAGTATTAAAGGAAAGCGACTTAGCTTTGCTGGTGGGTGGTAGCAAGGAAAGTTATCAACGGGGTTTAATTACAGGTTTATTGTTACGTAGTGTATTTATTGGAACTCCATTTTTTAGAGGATAAGATTTAGAAAAAATAGAACAAGAGGAGAAAAAGATGACAAATTTTGACAAAATGGAACAGAACTTTGTAGCTCTTACAGAAGAAGAGTTGATGGATGTGGATGGGGGGATTGCACCAATTATTATTGGTGGTGTAGTTATTAGTTGGAAATTAATTGGAGGTGTAGCTGCGCTTGCTACAGCTTCAGCAGGTGCCGGCATAGCTGCAGGATATTATGCTAATCGACCATAATTTTGGATTTATATATGAGATTTGTTAAATTAATGCTGAAGATTTGGCCTGAGCTTATGGTATTACTTAGTTCAATATCTTATACAATTATCAGGTTGGTAGCTGATGTGAATAAGCTACCCTTACCTACATGGTTTGATGATTTTAATATACCAACAATTTCATTATTTTTAATGGTATTCATTTTATTATATAGAAGTAAAGGAGAAAAGAATGGATAAATTTCAAGTAGTTGATGAGAAAGATTTGCAAGTAATTGAAGGAGGAATTGAACCTATTTCGATTATATTTGGCCTAAGTGCTATTGCATTTGGCGCATTTGGGGCTGGTTACACATTTGGTTCAGATTTGGCTCGTCGTGGGCGTTAGATAATGAATAACCGCAATCTGAATCTTAATACATTGTTACCTAAACTAGCCACTATATTTCCTTTATTGGGAATAACTCTTAATCTCGCGCTTCATGTGATTCGTACAGGTTCGTTAGTATCCTTTAATTGGCAATGGACTTTGGTTGGTTTGCTTTTCGCAGGATATTTTGGTATTTTTCGCAAAGATTTGTCAAAAAATAATCAAAATTATAAATGAAGAACATGAATCTAAAGGATTTTGTGCATGAGAATGGTAGCGTTTTTCCGCTATTCTTGTCAGGTAAATAGGAGTCTAGCATGAAAACATTTTTATTAGGTTTTGCTGAGGGTTATTTTATCGTATCGCTCATAATCTACATCGCAACGTATTTGATTTTGAAAAATCCAATCAATACCCTATTTTATCCAGAAATTTACCCCGTTTTATTTGGGCTCTTTTATCTAGGATATAAGATCAATAAAAAGCAAGTAGGGTGAGCAGTTAAGAATGACTTGTTAGTCTGCTCCGAAAATGCCTAGAGTATAATCTCAGAATGCATCACATTGGAGTTTAAAAGGAGTAACTATGAATCGTAATTTAGAACGGTGTTATCTATTCTGACTAGGAATAGATCATACCAGAGGTGGCTTAGAAATAGCAGGGACATTAGAAATTGAAGTAATAAATAGGATGTCACAATGTTACCATCAATGATTTATTTGTTCCAAGCTTGCCTAGGGTGTCAGTAAAAAATCAATTTCCTTTCAATAGCATATTTTTAGTAGGCATGACGTTTGTTCTGCCTATTTTTTTATCCCAAAAGTGCATTTGGGAGGGAGATAGGCGCATTTGGGGAGGAAGTCCAGTTTTTGTTTGGGAATTGGGGTAAGATAGTTGTTATCAGATGAGTTTAGGAAAAGGAGATGAATATGAAATTTGGGAAACGTCACTATCGTCCGCAGGTAGATCAGATGGATTGCGGTGTAGCTTCATTAGCCATGATTTTTGGCTACTATGGTAGTTACTATTCTTTGGCTCACTTACGAGAATTGGCCAAGACAACCATGGATGGGACAACGGCTTTGGGCTTGGTCAAGGTGGCAGAGGAGATTGGCTTTGAGACGCGGGCCATTAAGGCGGATATGACGCTCTTTGACTTGCCAGATTTGACCTTTCCTTTTGTTGCTCATGTGCTTAAGGAAGGGAAATTGCTCCACTACTATGTGGTGACTGGGCAGGACAGGGACAACATTCATATTGCCGATCCAGATCCTGGGGTGAAATTGACCAAACTGCCACGTGAGCGTTTTGCGGAAGAATGGACAGGAGTGACGCTTTTTATGGCACCTAGTCCAGACTACAAGCCTCATAAGGATCAAAAGAATGGTCTGCTCTCTTTTATCCCTATATTAGTGAAGCAGCGTGGCTTGATTGCCAATATCGTTTTGGCAACACTCTTGGTAACCTTGATTAACATTGTGGGTTCTTATTATCTGCAGTCTATCATTGATACCTATGTGCCAGATCGGATGCGTTCGACTCTGGGGATTATTTCTATTGGGCTGGTTATCGTCTATATCCTCCAGCAGATCTTGTCTTACGCTCAGGAGTATCTCTTACTTGTTTTGGGGCAACGCTTATCGATTGATGTGATTTTGTCCTATATCAAGCATGTTTTTCACCTGCCTATGTCCTTTTTCGCGACACGCAGGACAGGGGAAATCGTGTCTCGTTTTACAGATGCTAACAGTATCATCGATGCGCTGGCTTCGACCATTCTTTCGATTTTCCTAGATGTGTCAACGGTTGTCATTATTTCTCTTGTTTTATTTTCACAAAATACCAATCTCTTTTTCATGACTTTATTGGCACTTCCTATCTACACAGTGATTATCTTTGCCTTTATGAAGCCATTTGAAAAGATGAATCGAGACACCATGGAAGCCAATGCGGTTCTGTCTTCTTCTATCATCGAGGACATCAATGGTATTGAGACTATTAAGTCCTTGACCAGTGAAAGTCAGCGTTATCAAAAGATTGACAAGGAATTTGTGGATTATCTGAAAAAATCCTTTACCTATAGTCGAGCAGAGAGTCAGCAAAAGGCTCTGAAAAAAGTTGCCCATCTCTTGCTCAATGTCGGCATTCTCTGGATGGGGGCTGTTCTGGTCATGGATGGCAAGATGAGTTTGGGACAGTTGATTACCTATAATACCTTGCTTGTTTACTTTACCAATCCTTTGGAAAATATCATCAATCTGCAAACCAAGCTTCAGACAGCGCAGGTTGCCAATAACCGTCTGAATGAGGTTTATCTGGTAGCTTCTGAGTTTGAGGAGAAGAAAACAGTTGAGGATCTGAGCTTGATGAAGGGAGAGATGACCTTCAAGCAGGTTTCCTACAAGTATGGCTATGGTCGAGATGTCTTGTCGGATATCAATTTAACCGTTCCCCAAGGGTCTAAGGTGGCTTTTGTGGGGATTTCAGGGTCAGGTAAGACGACTTTGGCTAAGATGATGGTTAATTTTTACGATCCAAGTCAGGGAGAGATTAGTCTGGGTGGTGTCAATCTCAATCAGATTGATAAAAAGGCTCTGCGTCAGTATATCAACTACCTGCCTCAACAGCCCTATGTCTTTAACGGAACGATTTTGGAGAATCTTCTCCTTGGAGCCAAGGAGGGGACGACTCAAGAGGATATCTTACGGGCGGTGGAATTGGCAGAGATTCGGGAGGATATTGAGCGCATGCCACTGAATTACCAGACAGAATTGACTTCGGATGGGGCAGGAATTTCAGGTGGCCAACGGCAGCGAATCGCTCTGGCGCGTGCTCTCTTGACAGATGCGCCTGTCTTGATTTTGGATGAGGCGACTAGCAGTTTGGATATTTTGACAGAGAAGCGAATTGTCGATAATCTTATGGCTTTAGACAAGACCTTGATTTTCATTGCCCACCGTTTGACTATTGCAGAGCGGACAGAGAAGGTTGTTGTCTTGGATCAGGGCAAGATTGTTGAAGAAGGAAATCATGCTGATTTGCTTGCACAGGGTGGATTTTACGCCCATTTGGTGAATAGCTAGAAAGAGGAGAGAATGAAACCAGAATTTTTAGAAAGTGCGGAGTTTTATAATCGCCGTTACCATAATTTTTCCAGTCGGGTGATTGTCCCCATGTCCCTTCTGCTCGTGTTTTTACTTGGATTTGTAACTTTGGCAGAGAAGGAGATGAGTTTGTCTACTAGAGCTACTGTTGAGCCTAGTCGCATCCTTGCAAATATCCAGTCAACTAGCAACAATCGTATTCTTGTCAATCATTTGGAAGAAAATAAGCTGGTTAAGAAAGGGGATCTTCTGGTTCAATATCAGGAAGGGGCAGAGGGTGTCCAAGTGGAGTCCTATGCTAGTCAGTTGGACATGCTCAAGGATCAAAAAAAGCAATTGGAGTATTTGCAAAAGAGCCTGCAAGAAGGGACGGATTACTTTCCAGAGGAGGATAAGTTTGGCTACCAAGCCACCTTTCGCGACTACATCAGCCAAGCAGGCAGTCTTAGGGCTAGTACATCGCAACAAAATGAGACCATCGCGTCCCAGAATGCAGCAGCTAGTCAAACCCAAGCTGAAATCGGCAACCTCATCAGTCAAACAGAGGCTAAAATTCGCGATTACCAGACAGCTAAGTCAGCTATTGAAACAGGTGTTTCCTTGGCCAGTCAGAATCTAGCCTACTCTCTCTACCAGTCTTACAAGTCTCAGGGGGAGGAAAATCCGCAAGCTAAGGCTCAGGCAGTGGCGCAGGTTGAAGCGCAGCTTTCTCAGTTAGAATCTAGTCTTGCTACTTACCGTGTTCAGTATGCAGGTTCAGGTACCCAGCAAGCCTATGCGTCTGGCTTAAGCAGTCAATTGGAATCCCTTAAATCACAACACTTGGCTAAGGTTGGTCAGGAATTGACTCTTTTAGACCAAAAGATCTTAGAGGCAGAATCAGGTAAGAAGGTACAGGGAAATCTTTTAGACAAGGGGAAAATTACGGCAAGTGAAGATGGGGTGCTTCACCTTAATCCTGAGACCAGTGATTCTACCATGGTTGCAGAGGGAAGCCTGCTAGCCCAACTCTATCCTTCCTTGGAAAAAGAAGGGAAAGCCAAACTTACAGCCTATCTTAGTTCAAAAGATGTAGCAAGAGTCAAGATTGGGGACTCTGTTCGCTATACTACGACTCATGATGCTAAGAATCAACTTTTCCTAGATTCTACTATTACAAGTATTGATGCGACAGCTACTAAGACTGAGAAAGGGAATTTCTTTAAAATCGAGGCTGAGACCGATCTGACTGCTGAGCAGGCAGAAAAACTTCGGTATGGGGTGGAAGGTCGCCTACAGATGATTACAGGCAAGAAAAGTTATCTACGTTATTATTTGGATCAATTTTTGAACAAAGAGTAATGTTCGTGTTTTTAGAGTTATACTCAATGAAAATCAAAGAGCAAACTAGAAAACTAGCCGCAGGCTGTACTTGAGTACGGCAAGGCGACGTTGACGCGGTTTGAATTTGATTTTCGAAGAGTATTAAATGATTTTAAAACTGTGAGAAAGATACTTCTTGCAGTTTTTTCTTTACGATTCTTGCTTCACATTCGCCGTTTATTCGGTTAAATTCTTGTAATTTTAGGTTTTTTGTGGTAGAATGTGCTCAAGTAATACGAAAGGCGAACTTTAAAATGTCAAAACAATTGATCTATTCGGGAAAAGCTAAAGATATCTATACAACAGAGGATGAAAATCTTATTATTTCAACTTACAAGGACCAGGCGACTGCTTTCAACGGTGTTAAGAAGGAGCAGATTGCGGGTAAGGGAGTGTTGAATAATCAGATTTCATCTTTTATTTTTGAGAAATTAAATGCGGCTGGTGTGGCGACTCACTTTGTGGAGAAGCTTTCGGACACGGAACAACTCAATAAAAATGTTAAGATTATTCCTTTGGAAGTTGTGCTCCGCAACTATACTGCTGGTTCCTTTTCAAAACGTTTTGGCGTAGACGAAGGAATCGCCTTGGAGACTCCGATTGTCGAATTTTACTACAAAAATGATGATTTGGATGATCCATTTATCAATGATGAGCATGTGAAATTCCTACAGATTGCCGATGATCAGCAGATTGCCTACTTGAAGGAAGAAACTCGTCGTATCAATGAACTTTTGAAGGTCTGGTTTGCTGAGATTGGGCTTAAGTTGATTGACTTTAAGCTAGAGTTCGGTTTTGACAAGGATGGCAAGATTATCTTGGCAGATGAATTTTCACCAGATAACTGCCGTTTGTGGGATGCGGATGGCAACCACATGGATAAGGATGTTTTCCGTAGAGGATTGGGAGAACTAACAGATGTTTACGAGATCGTCTGGGAAAAGTTGCAGGGGTTGAAATAATCTGTTTGCAACGGAAAACCTTCGTCTCTCAACTAAAAGGACTCAGGCTGAAAAGGTCCCCCAGACCTTTTCACTCCGTAGGGGATTAGGAGAACTAACAGACGTTTACGAAGTTGTCTGGGAGAAGTTGCAGGAATTGAAATAACAGCCTCAAGGCTGTTTAGGAATATTGCAAGAGCTGAAAAAAAGGAATAAGGATTGATGGATAAACGTATTTTTGTTGAAAAAAAGGCTGATTTTCAGGTCAAGTCAGAGAGTTTGGTTAGAGAACTCCAGCACAACTTGGGACTTTCAAGTTTGAAAAGTATTCGTATTGTGCAAGTGTATGATGTATTTGATTTGGCTGAGGACTTGTTTGCGCCTGCAGAGAAACACATCTTCTCTGAGCAGGTGACAGACCATGTTTTGGACGAAGCGGCTGTGCAGGCGGATCTTGCCAACTATGCTTTCTTTGCCATTGAAAGCCTACCAGGGCAGTTTGACCAGCGTGCAGCATCTTCACAGGAAGCCTTGCTTTTACTAGGAAGTTCAAGTGATGTAACGGTTAATACAGCCCAACTTTACTTGGTGAATGAAGATATTGATGCGACTGAGTTGGAAGCGGTCAAGAACTATCTGCTCAACCCAGTGGATTCTCGTTTCAAGGATATCACGACAGGGATTGCCAAGCAGGAATTTTCAGAGTCAGACAAGACCATTCCTAAATTGACTTTCTTTGAAAGCTATACAGCGGAAGATTTTGCGCGCTACAAGGCTGAACAAGGGATGGCTATGGAAGTGGATGATTTGCTCTTTATCCAAGACTACTTTAAGTCAATCGGGCGCGTTCCAACTGAGACCGAACTCAAGGTTTTGGATACTTACTGGTCTGACCACTGCCGTCACACGACTTTTGAGACAGAGTTGAAACACATCGACTTTTCAGCTTCTAAATTCCAAAAGCAATTGCAGTCAACCTATGACAAGTATATTGCCATGCGTGATGAGTTGGGGCGTACGGAAAAACCACAAACCTTGATGGATATGGCCACTATTTTCGGTCGTTATGAGCGTGCTAATGGACGTTTGGACGACATGGAAGTGTCTGATGAAATCAATGCTTGCTCAGTCGAAATTGAAGTGGACGTTGATGGTGTCAAGGAACCATGGCTCCTTATGTTCAAAAATGAAACCCACAACCATCCAACAGAAATTGAGCCATTTGGTGGGGCTGCTACCTGTATCGGTGGGGCCATTCGTGATCCATTGTCAGGTCGCTCATATGTTTACCAAGCCATGCGCATCTCAGGTGCTGGAGATATTACAGCACCGATTTCGGAAACGCGTGCTGGGAAATTGCCACAACAAGTCATTTCTAAGACAGCTGCTCATGGTTATTCTTCTTACGGAAACCAGATTGGGCTTGCAACAACCTACGTTCGTGAATACTTCCACCCAGGCTTTGTAGCTAAACGCATGGAGCTTGGTGCTGTTGTCGGAGCGGCTCCTAAGGGCAATGTTGTCCGTGAAAAACCGGAAGCGGGTGATGTCATTATCCTCCTTGGAGGTAAGACTGGACGTGATGGTGTCGGTGGTGCGACGGGCTCTTCTAAGGTTCAAACGGTTGAGTCTGTGGAAACTGCTGGAGCTGAGGTTCAAAAAGGGAATGCCATCGAAGAACGTAAGATTCAGCGCCTCTTCCGTAATGGCAATGTCACTCGTCTTATTAAGAAATCCAATGACTTTGGTGCTGGTGGTGTCTGTGTAGCTATCGGTGAATTGGCAGACGGTCTTGAAATTGACCTAGACAAAGTGCCTCTTAAATACCAAGGCTTGAATGGTACCGAAATTGCCATCTCTGAATCTCAAGAACGGATGGCAGTTGTGGTTCGTCCTGAGGATGTAGATGCCTTCGTTGCGGAATGTAACAAAGAAAATATTGATGCTGTTGTAGTTGCGACAGTGACGGAAAAACCAAATCTAGTCATGCACTGGAATGGTGAAACCATTGTCGACTTGGAACGTCGTTTCCTTGATACCAATGGTGTGCGCGTGGTCGTAGATGCTAAGGTTGTGGACAAGGATGTCAAACTCCCAGAAGAGCGTCAAACATCTGCTAACACACTTGAAGTTGATACCCTTGCGGTTCTGTCTGATCTCAACCATGCGAGTCAAAAAGGCTTGCAGACTATCTTTGATTGCTCTGTTGGTCGTTCAACGGTTAATCACCCACTTGGTGGTCGTTACCAACTCACACCAACTGAGGCATCTGTGCAAAAATTGCCAGTTCAACACGGTGTGACTCATACTGCGTCAGTCATGGCTCAAGGTTTCAACCCATATGTAGCAGAATGGTCTCCATACCACGGTGCTGCCTATGCGGTTATTGAAGCGACTGCTCGTTTGGTTGCTGCTGGTGCCAACTGGTCTAAGGCTCGTTTCTCTTACCAAGAGTATTTCGAGCGTATGGATAAACAAGCAGAGCGTTTTGGTCAGCCAGTAGCAGCTCTCCTAGGTTCTATCGAGGCACAAATTCAGCTTGGTTTGCCATCTATCGGTGGTAAGGACTCCATGTCTGGTACCTTTGAAGAATTGACAGTACCGCCAACCTTGGTAGCCTTTGGGGTAACGACAGCAGATAGCCGTAAGGTGCTTTCTCCTGAGTTCAAAACTGCCGGGGAAAACATCTACTACATCCCAGGTCAAGCATTGGCTCAAGAGATTGACTTCGATCTTATCAAATCTAACTTCGCTCAATTTGAAGCCCTTCAAAAGGCTCACAAAGTAACATCTGCCTCGGCTGTCAAATACGGTGGTGTGCTTGAAAGTTTGGCTCTTGCTACTTTTGGGAATCATATCGGTGCAGAGGTGACCTTGCCTGAACTTGAAACGGCTTTGACAGCTCAATTAGGCGGATTTGTCTTCACATCTCCTGAAGAAATTGCTGGAGTAGAGAAAATCGGTCAAACAAGTGCAGACTTTACACTTCTTGTCAACGGTGTGAAGCTAGATGGACACAAACTTGACAGTGCCTTCCAAGGCAAATTGGAAGAAGTTTACCCAACTGAATTTGCTCAAGCTAAAGAACTGGACGAAGTTCCAGCTATCGCTTCTGACGCAGTCGTCCAAGCCAAGGAAACTATTGAAAAACCGGTGGTTTACATCCCAGTCTTCCCGGGCACCAACTCGGAATATGATTCAGCTAAGGCATTTGAAAAAGAAGGCGCAGAGGTCAACTTGGTGCCATTTGTGACCTTGAATGAAGAGGCTATTGTCAAGTCAGTTGAAACTATGGTTGACAACATCGGCAAGGCTAACATTCTCTTCTTTGCAGGTGGTTTCTCAGCTGCGGACGAGCCAGATGGTTCAGCTAAGTTTATTGTCAATATCCTGCTCAATGAAAAAGTGCGTGCAGCTATTGATAGCTTTATCGCCCGTGGTGGCTTGATTATTGGTATCTGTAATGGATTCCAGGCCTTGGTCAAATCAGGTCTTCTTCCATACGGGAACTTCGAAGATGCCAGCAGTACTAGTCCAACCCTCTTCTACAATGATGCCAACCAGCACGTGGCCAAGATGGTGGAAACTCGGATTGCCAATACCAACTCGCCATGGTTGGCTGGAGTAGAAGTGGGCGATATCCACGCTATTCCTGTTTCGCACGGTGAAGGGAAGTTTGTCGTGACGGCTGAGGAATTTGCGGAGCTCCGTGACAATGGTCAAATCTTTAGCCAATACGTTGACTTTGACGGCAAACCAAGTATGGACTCTAAGTACAATCCGAATGGTTCTGTCCATGCCATCGAAGGAATTACCAGCAAGAATGGTCAAATCATCGGTAAGATGGGCCACTCAGAACGTTATGAGGAAGGTCTTTTCCAAAATATCCCAGGAAATAAAGACCAGCACCTGTTCGCGTCAGCGGTTAAATACTTTACTGGAAAATAAGACTTACAGATTTTCTAATAGATAGTATCAGTAATGTAAAAGTCATGTAGATTTAGCTCTTGGTGCTACACAAATAAAAATTAGGTATATAAAATGACATACGAAGTAAAATCTCTTAATGAAGAATGTGGTGTTTTCGGTATCTGGGGACATCCAGATGCTGCTAAATTGACCTATTTTGGTCTCCATAGTCTTCAGCACCGTGGTCAGGAGGGGGCAGGAATCCTCTCCAATGACCAAGGGAAACTAAAGCGGCATCGCGATATGGGTCTTCTATCAGAAGTCTTCAGAAATCCTGCTAACTTAGATAAATTGACAGGAACTGGTGCGATTGGGCATGTGCGTTATGCGACTGCTGGCGAAGCTTCTGTAGATAACATCCAGCCCTTCCTCTTCCGTTTTCACGATATGCAGTTTGGGTTGGCTCATAATGGAAATCTGACCAATGCAGCCTCTCTCAAGAAAGAACTGGAACAAAGAGGCGCGATTTTCAGCGCGACTTCGGACTCGGAAATCTTGGCTCATCTCATTCGTCGTAGTCACAATCCGAACTTAATGGGAAAAATCAAGGAGGCGCTCAGCCTAGTTAAAGGTGGTTTTGCCTATATCTTGCTATTTGAAGACAAGTTGATTGCTGCCCTTGACCCTAATGGCTTCCGTCCGCTTTCTATCGGGAAAATGGGCAACGGAGCGGTGGTGGTTTCCTCTGAAACTTGTGCTTTTGAAGTCATTGGTGCAGAGTGGATTCGTGATTTGAAGCCCGGTGAGATTGTAATCATTGATGACAAGGGCATCCAGTATGATAGCTATACGGATGATACTCAGCTCGCGATTTGTTCTATGGAGTATATCTATTTTGCCCGTCCTGATTCTAATATCCACGGTGTTAATGTCCATACGGCACGTAAACGTATGGGTGCCCAATTGGCGCGTGAATTCAAGCACGACGCGGATATCGTGGTAGGTGTGCCCAATTCTTCCCTCAGCGCGGCTATGGGATTTGCGGAAGAGTCCAGGCTACCAAATGAAATGGGCCTCATCAAGAACCAATACACCCAACGGACCTTTATCCAACCGACTCAAGAATTGCGGGAGCAAGGGGTGCGGATGAAACTCTCTGCTGTTTCAGGCGTTGTAAAAGGCAAGCGTGTGGTTATGATTGATGACTCTATTGTACGTGGAACAACCTCTCGTCGGATCGTTCAACTCTTGAAAGAAGCGGGTGCGACTGAGGTTCACGTTGCCATTGGTAGTCCAGCGCTAGCTTATCCATGCTTCTACGGGATTGATATCCAGACCCGTCAGGAGCTGATTGCGGCCAATCATACGGTCGAAGAAACGCGTCAAATCATTGGGGCGGATAGCCTGACCTATCTTTCTGTTGAAGGATTGATTGAGTCGATTGGGATTGAAACAGATGCGCCAAATGGTGGTCTCTGTGTCGCTTACTTTGACGGTGACTACCCAACACCTCTCTACGACTACGAAGAAGACTATCGTCGAAGTTTGGAAGAAAAGACTAGTTTTTACAAATAGACGAAAAATCCTCCATTAAAGAAAAGGAATAAATAAATGACAAAAAATGCTTATGCCCCACGTCTCACTACTGACTAAAAGCTAAAGCATTTGTCAGTAGACGCTTTCTCCTATGGGACCAAAGCTAGAGACCTGACTAGTATTTTTAGATAAAATAATTGTTTATCTAAAAATATGTCGCAGTCTTTCCCAAAAAAAGAAAAGGAAAAATAAAATGGCAAATAAAAATGCGTACGCTCAATCTGGTGTGGATGTTGAAGCGGGTTATGAAGTTGTTGAACGAATCAAAAAGCACGTGGCTCGTACGGAGCGTGCAGGTGTCATGGGAGCTCTGGGTGGCTTTGGTGGTATGTTTGACCTTTCAAAGACTGGGGTTAAAGAACCCGTTTTGATTTCAGGGACTGATGGTGTCGGAACCAAGCTCATGCTGGCTATCAAGTACGACAAGCACGATACTATTGGTCAGGACTGTGTGGCCATGTGTGTCAATGATATCATTGCTGCAGGTGCGGAGCCCCTCTATTTCCTTGACTACGTCGCAACTGGCAAGAATGAACCAGCTAAGCTAGAACAAGTGGTTGCTGGTGTGGCAGAAGGTTGTGTGCAGGCAGGCGCTGCCCTCATCGGTGGGGAAACAGCTGAAATGCCTGGTATGTATGGTGAAGATGACTACGACTTGGCTGGTTTTGCAGTCGGCGTAGCTGAAAAATCTCAAATCATAGACGGTTCAAAAGTAGCTGAAGGTGATGTCCTTCTCGGGCTTGCTTCGAGTGGTATTCACTCAAATGGTTTCTCACTCGTGCGTCGTGTTTTTACCGACTACACAGGTGAGGAAGTCTTGCCAGAATTGGAAGGCAAGCAACTCAAGGAAGTTCTTCTTGAGCCGACTCGTATCTATGTCAAGGCTGTTTTGCCACTCATCAAGGAAGAGTTAGTCAACGGTATTGCCCACATCACTGGTGGTGGCTTTATCGAAAATGTCCCTCGTATGTTTGCAGCTGACTTGGCTGCTGAGATTGAAGAAGACAAGGTTCCCGTGCTTCCAATTTTCAAAGCCCTTGAAAAATACGGTCAGATCAAACATGAGGAAATGTTTGAAATCTTCAATATGGGTGTGGGGCTTATGCTGGCAGTTAGCCCTGAAAATGTAAGTCGTGTCAAGGAATTGTTGGATGAACCAGTCTATGAAATTGGTCGTATCGTCAAGAAAGAAAACGAAAGTGTCATCATCAAATGAAAAAAATAGCGGTTTTTGCCTCTGGTAATGGCTCAAATTTTCAGGTGATTGCTGAAGAATTTCCAGTAGAGTTTGTCTTTTCAGACCATCGTGACGCCTATGTGCTCGAACGTGCAGACAAACTCGGTGTTCTGTCCTATGCTTTTGAACTCAAGGAGTTTGAGAGTAAGGCAGACTACGAAGCAGCACTTGTGGAGCTCTTGGAAGAACATCAGATTGACTTGGTTTGTCTAGCAGGCTACATGAAAATCGTTGGGCCAACCTTATTGGCGGCTTATGAAGGTCGGATTGTCAACATTCATCCAGCCTACCTGCCAGAATTTCCAGGAGCTCATGGGATTGAGGATGCTTGGAATGCTGGCGTTGCTGAGAGCGGCGTGACCATTCATTGGGTGGATTCAGGTGTGGATACAGGAAAGGTTATCAAACAAGTGCGTGTGCCACGGCTGGCTGATGATACCATAGCCAGCTTTGAAGAACGTATTCATGAAGCAGAGTATCAGCTCTATCCTCAAGTGTTGGAGAGTTTAGGGGTGGGTAGAAGATAAGAAGTAAATCAAGTTTTGATTTTGCAATATTGCTAGGAGAAAAAATGATTGAGATAAAATTAGTAGATGAGAGCAGTTTTCAGGCAGTGCTGGATTTGAAAATATCTGAAGCTGATGAACGAGCACGTTTCGTGTCTCCAAATGTACGCTCTTTAGCTGACGCATGGCTCTACCGAGAGAATGGGGATGTGTTTCCAATGGCAATTTATTGGAATGAGCTTGTAGTTGGTTTTCTCCTGTTGGAAATAGATAAGGATGAAGCGGAATACTTTATCTGGCGGATAATGATTGGCCAGCAGTACCAAGGAAGAGGTTATGGACGAAAAGCTGTGGAAGTTCTAATCAAAAAGGCTCAGATGGATAGCGCTTGCAATCATATTATCGCAGATTATGTGGTTGGAAATGAAAAAATGAAGCGCCTGTTGACTAGTTTGGGTTTTCAGGAAACAGGATTTATAGAAGAAAATAATGAAGTCGCTATGCGCTTGGACCTAAAGAAAGAGGAATAGAATGACGAAAAAAGCTTTAATCAGTGTTTCAAACAAAGAGGGCATTGTTGAATTTGCCCAAGAACTTAAAAAACTCGGTTGGGATATTATCTCGACAGGTGGGACAAAGGCTGCCCTTGACAATGCTGGGGTGGAGACCATTGCGATCGATGATGTGACGGGCTTCCCAGAGATGATGGATGGCCGTGTTAAGACCCTTCATCCAAATATCCACGGTGGGCTCCTCGCTCGTCGTGATTTGGATAGCCACTTGGAAGCAGCCAAGGAGAACCAAATTGAGCTTATCGACCTTGTAGTGGTCAACCTTTATCCTTTCAAGGAAACGATCCTCAAACCAGATGTGACTTATGCTGATGCGGTGGAGAACATCGATATCGGTGGGCCATCTATGCTTCGCTCAGCTGCGAAAAATCATGCTAGCGTAACAGTTGTGGTAGATCCAGCTGACTATGCTGTGGTTTTGGGACAATTGGCAGCTAACGGCGAAACAAGTTACGAAACTCGCCAACGTTTGGCAGCCAAGGTTTTCCGTCACACAGCAGCTTATGACGCCTTGATTGCAGAGTATTTCACAGCTCAAGTCGGAGAAAGTAAGCCTGAAAAGCTCACTTTAACCTATGACCTCAAGCAAGCCATGCGTTACGGTGAAAACCCTCAACAAGATGCAGACTTTTACCAGAAAGCTTTGCCGACTGACTACTCGATTGCTTCAGCCAAACAGCTTAACGGTAAGGAATTGTCATTCAATAACATCCGTGATGCGGATGCTGCCATTCGTATCATCCGTGACTTCAAAGATCGTCCAACCGTTGTGGCTCTCAAACACATGAATCCATGTGGAATTGGTCAAGCTGATGACATCGAGACTGCTTGGGACTACGCTTATGAGTCTGATCCAGTGTCTATCTTTGGTGGAATTGTCGTTCTTAACCGTGAGGTGGATGCTGCGACAGCTGAGAAGATGCACGGTGTTTTCCTTGAAATCATCATAGCACCAAGCTATACGGATGAGGCGTTAGCTATTTTGACCAATAAAAAGAAAAACTTGCGTATCCTTGCCTTGCCATTTGACGCACAAGATGCCAGTGAAGCAGAAGCAGAATACACAGGTGTGGTCGGTGGTCTCCTCGTTCAAAATCAGGATGTTGTCAAGGAAAGCCCAGCCGATTGGCAAGTGGTGACCAAACGCCAACCAACTGAGACAGAAGCGACAGCTCTTGAGTTTGCGTGGAAGGCTACCAAGTATGTCAAATCAAACGGAATCATCGTGACTAACGACCACATGACATTGGGTGTTGGTCCTGGTCAGACTAATCGTGTGGCTTCTGTTCGCATCGCTATTGATCAAGCTAAAGACCGTCTTGACGGTGCCGCCCTTGCTTCCGATGCCTTCTTCCCATTTGCGGATAACGTGGAAGAAATCGCCAAAGCAGGTATCAAGGCTATCATCCAGCCAGGTGGATCCGTCCGTGACCAAGAATCCATCGAAGCTGCGGATAAATATGGCTTGACTATGGTCTTTACAGACGTGAGACATTTTAGACATTAAGAAGGTAAAGGGAAGAAAACAGTTTCTTTCCTTTTTTGCGTAAAAACGCGGAGTGAAACAAGATTAAAACGAACGTTTGTGGTATAATATTAGTAAATAATTCGCAAAAGAGGTTGAGAAATGAAGCTGTTAGTTGTCGGTTCGGGTGGTCGTGAACATGCGATTGCTAAGAAGTTGCTTGAGTCAAAAGACGTTGAAAAAGTCTTTGTAGCTCCTGGGAATGATGGGATGACTCTGGATGGTTTGGAATTGGTAAATATCTCTATTTCCGAACATTTTAAATTGATTGACTTCGCAAAGGCCAACGATATTGCTTGGACCTTTATCGGTCCAGATGATGCCCTTGCGGCTGGTATCGTGGATGATTTCCATGTAGCTGGTCTCAAAGCCTTTGGTCCGACAAGATTGGCAGCTGAGCTGGAGTGGTCCAAGGATTTTGCCAAGGAAATCATGGTCAAATACGGCGTTCCGACAGCAGCCTATGGCACGTTCTCAGATTTCGAGGAAGCCAAGGCCTATATCGAAAAGCAGGGTGCGCCTATCGTAGTCAAGGCGGATGGCTTGGCGCTTGGGAAAGGTGTCGTTGTTGCGGAGACGGTTGAGCAAGCAGTCGAAACCACTCATGAGATGCTTTTGGACAATAAATTTGGGGACTCAGGTGCGCGTGTGGTTATTGAGGAATTCCTCGACGGAGAGGAATTTTCACTTTTTGCCTTTGTCAATGGTGATAAGTTCTACATCATGCCAACGGCTCAGGACCACAAACGTGCCTATGATGGCGACAAAGGGCCTAACACGGGTGGTATGGGTGCCTATGCGCCAGTTCCACACTTGCCACAGAGCGTGATTGACACAGCAGTGGAGACTATTGTCAAGCCAGTCCTAGAGGGCATGATCCAAGAAGGGCGTCCATATCTGGGAGTTCTTTACGCAGGGCTTATCTTGACAGCTGATGGACCTAAGGTTATCGAGTTTAATGCTCGCTTTGGAGATCCTGAAACTCAGATTATTCTACCTCGATTAACCTCTGATTTTGCCCAAAATATTACGGATATCCTCGATGGCAAGGAGCCAAACATCACCTGGACGGACAAGGGTGTGACTCTGGGTGTGGTTGTCGCATCTAACGGTTATCCGCTAGACTATGAAAAAGGTGTCAAGTTACCAGCCAAGACAGAAGGTGACATTATCACCTATTATGCAGGGGCTAAGTTTGCGGAAAATAGCAGAGCACTGTTATCAAACGGCGGACGTGTCTATATGCTCGTCACCACAGCAGATACTGTCAAAGAAACTCAAGACACCATCTACCAAGAACTCGCCCAACAAAAAACAGAAGGCCTCTTTTACCGAAAAGATATCGGAAGTAAAGCTATTCGATAAAGGTATAAGAAAAAGCGATGCAGTCGTCAAGTACGTTAATAGTCGTTTGATTTGCGAGCGTTAGCGAGCTAATATAGAACAATCACCGCCGTTGTGAAATAACGATTGGATGACAATCCAATCGTTCAGGGAAATTGGAAGACCTTGGGCTTCCAATTTAGGCATGAGACACCTTTGGTGGCTGCTGCCGTCCCTCACAACCTAAGGTGATTGAAAAAAGAAAGGAAAGAAAAGGAAAATCATGACCAAACCAATTATTTCCATCATCATGGGCTCAAAATCCGACTGGGCAACCATGAAAAAAACAGCAGAAGTCCTAGACCGCTTCGGTGTAGCCTACGAGAAGAAGGTTGTCTCTGCCCATCGCACACCTGATCTCATGTTCAAGCATGCCGAAGAAGCGCGTAGTCGTGGTATCAAGATCATCATCGCAGGTGCAGGTGGCGCAGCTCATTTGCCAGGGATGGTCGCAGCTAAAACAACCCTTCCAGTCATTGGTGTGCCCGTAAAATCGCGTGCCCTTAGTGGTGTGGACTCGCTTTACTCTATCGTACAGATGCCGGGTGGCGTACCTGTTGCGACAATGGCTATCGGTGAAGCAGGTGCGACCAATGCGGCTCTCTTCGCCCTTCGTCTCCTATCAGTAGAGGATCAGGCTATCGCGACAGCACTGGCAGATTTCGCAGAGGAGCAAGGAAAAATCGCAGAGGAGTCGACAAATGAGCTCATCTAAAACAATCGGAATTATCGGTGGCGGCCAGCTGGGTCAGATGATGGCTATCTCTGCTATCTACATGGGGCACAAGGTTGTAGCGCTGGATCCTGCGGCAGATTGCCCGGCCTCTTGCGTGGCGGAAATCATCGTGGCGCCTTATAATGACGTGGATGCTCTGCGTCAGTTGGCTGAGCGTTGCGATGTCCTCACCTATGAGTTTGAAAATGTCGATGCTGACGGTTTGGATGCGGTTATCAAGGATGGACAACTCCCTCAAGGGACAGATCTGCTCCGCATTTCCCAAAATCGCATTTTTGAAAAGGACTTTCTTTCAAACAAGGCTCAAGTCACTGTAGCACCCTACAAGGTTGTGACTTCAAGCCAAGACTTAGCAGATATCAACTTGTCGAAAAACTATGTTCTCAAGACTGCGACAGGTGGCTACGATGGGCATGGGCAAAAGGTCATTCGCTCAGAAGCAGACTTGGAAGAAGCCTATACACTAGCAGATTCAACAGACTGTGTCTTGGAAGAATTTGTCAACTTTGACCTTGAAATTTCTGTTATCGTGTCAGGAAATGGCAAGGACGTGACGGTTTTCCCAGTTCAGGAAAATATCCACCGAAACAACATTCTTTCAAAAACCATTGTGCCAGCCCGTATTTCAGAAAGTCTAGCTGAAAAAGCAAAAGCCATGGCAGTGAAGATTGCTGAACAGCTTAACCTGTCTGGAACCCTCTGTGTGGAAATGTTTGCGACGGCTGATGACATCATTGTCAATGAGATTGCCCCGCGTCCACACAATTCAGGACACTACTCAATCGAAGCCTGCGACTTCTCCCAGTTTGATACCCATATTCTAGGCGTTCTGGGATCGCCATTGCCAGCTATCAAACTGCATGCGCCAGCCGTTATGCTTAATGTACTCGGCCAACACGTCGAGGCTGCTGGAAAATATGTCACAGAAAATCCAAGCGCCCACCTCCACATGTATGGTAAAATAGAAGCGAAGCACAACCGCAAGATGGGACATGTGACTTTGTTTAGTGATGCGCCGGATAGTGTGGGAGAGTTTGGTGTTGGTTTAAAATAAGTGGTGTTTTCAATTTTGTATATTTATAGTAAGGAGGTATTATATGGTTAGCAAGCTAAAAAATATAAAAATAGAAAATTTTAAAAGTTTTGAAGGCCAAAACACTTTTTATGTTGAAGAATTGACTACTATTATTGGATTAAATGCATCTGGGAAGTCTAATCTTATTGAAGCTTTATCTATCTTGTCAATGATTGGTCGAGATACATTGCTTACAAATGCATTGAATAATTCAAGTAAAGTTACTTTACCAATTAGAGGTGAGGCACAAGGATGTCTACGAGGTGCTAAAAAAACTTTTGGTTTAGGTTGTACAATTGAGAAAAGCAACGGGAATGAATTGGATTATTTTATCAAATTTAAGGTTGAAGATAATGATAGAGTTTTTGTAGATGAGGAATCTCTTTTTGAATTAAATAAAAAAAAGTCTAATGAAAAATCTCTTATCTATAAAACAGTGAAAAATTCAAAAAGTATAGCGGATATAAGTGTTGAATATGACAATAAAAAACGTGGGAAAAATCCCAGAATAACAATGGATAGAAGTCGATCTGTTTTATCTCAATTAGATGAAAATCGAATTGAGACTAACACTCAGTTAGTTAACTTTTATGATTTAATTGAAGATATGTCTAAAAAAGGAGAGAATAGTTTTAATATTAATGATATTGACAAAATATCTAGTAAAAAAATCACAATATTTGAGGAAATAAACATTGTAAGAAAAGTGTTGAATTCAATGTTTATTTTGAATATTGATTCCAAAATGATTCGAAACTATGCACGTAGAGATAATTCACAACTTACTTATAATGCGGGTAATTTATCGTCCGTACTGGATAGATTGTATTTGGATGTCAGAAGATATAAAAGATATACTGATGAAAAATCTTTGCCTATTGGAATTACTCAACGAGCAATAGAAAATCTGAAAGAACGTAAAAAAGCATGGGATAGACTATTAGCTACAATTGACATAATACCTGAGTATAAGATCTCAGATTTATCTATTACAGTTACACCAGCTCCATATCGTGATGTAATTTTTACATGTATTGAGCAAATTGAAGATAAGAACGTAAAAATCCCAGCAACGTCGTTATCTGATGGCACTATCTCAGTTATTGCTATCACAACAGCAGTATTAACTTACCCAGATAATTCGATTATTGTTATTGATGAATTTGATAATGGGATTCACCACAGTAAGGCAATAAAATTTTTAGAAAAAATTCAAGAAATTGCAAGACAGAGACGAATTACTCTTGTGTTAACAACTCATAATACTACTTTACTGAATTCCCTTAAAGGGAAAGAATATAATGGTATTAATATTATACATAGGGAAAAAGAGTCAAGCAATAGTAAGATTATAAGGTTTATAGAAATACCAAATTATGAGAAAATTATTGCAACAGGAGGAGTAGGTCAAGCAGTGGCAAAAGACGGACTACTTTCGTACTTAGAACAAAAAGAATCTGATATTGAGTTGCCTGATTGGTTGAAAGGTTTGTAATGTTGTTATGAAAGAGACTAGATTTATTGATACCAGTATTTTATTAGAAATTTTAGAAGTTCCTGATAAATGTAAGGAGCCTGAGAAATATCAAAAAGAATTTGCAGAATTTACTCGACAGTCACAGGCAAGTTTGGTTATGCCTATCTCTGTATTGATTGAAACAGGAAATCATATTAACCACATTAAAGGGAATCAGCAAGCAAAGGAAAAATCGACCAAAAGATTTCTTGATATCTTAAAATTATTTATCCATAGCACCAATCCATGGTTTTTTTATGGATATAATTTCACTGCAGATGATATTGAGAGGGTAATAGAAAAATATCAGGAATTTAGATATTCGGGACCGGGTATAGGTGATGTATTTATTCTAGACTCCTATTTAGAATATGTTGCCAAATTAAAGGATAGTGGTAATCAAAATCATAAAATTGAGATATGGACTTTAGATAAACATTTAACAGGTTATTGTACGGAACTTTAATGATGATATTATACACTTGAGAAGTGACATTGAAACTATCTAAATTAAGTAAGGAAATATATGTTTGGTATAATACAATAAACAAAGAAAGGGAATGGGCATCTAGTTTGCAGAACTGAACCCGGGCGGAAAGCTCGGAATTTAGATAAACCTCCTAGGACGCAAGCGTCCGTCGTTGGTTTCCTAAAATTCAGTCGCTTTCTAGTCGCCCTTGGTATCTTAATCATGATCAACCGTTACTCTCGCCCTGAGATGGCGAATATTTGGAGTGAAGAAAATAAATACCGTGCTTGGCTTGAGGTGGAAATCTTGGCTGACGAGGCATGGGCTGAGTTGGGAGAAATCCCTAAGGAAGATGTGGCTTTGATTCGCGAGAAAGCGGACTTTGACATCGACCGTATTTTGGAGATTGAGCAAGAGACTCGCCACGATGTGGTAGCCTTCACACGTGCGGTTTCTGAGACTCTTGGTGAAGAGCGCAAGTGGGTCCACTATGGTTTGACCTCTACCGACGTGGTAGATACGGCCTACGGTTACCTATACAAGCAGGCCAACGACATCATCCGTCGTGACCTTGAAAACTTCACCAACATCATCGCTGATAAGGCTAAGGAGCACAAGTTCACCATCATGATGGGGCGTACCCACGGTGTGCACGCTGAGCCTACAACTTTTGGTCTTAAATTGGCGACTTGGTACAGCGAAATGAAGCGTAACATCGAGCGTTTCGAGCATGCGGCTGCTGGTGTGGAAGCTGGTAAGATCTCTGGTGCGGTTGGGAACTTTGCCAATATCCCGCCATTCGTTGAGCAATACGTCTGCGACAAATTGGGTATCCGTGCCCAAGAAATCTCTACACAGGTGCTTCCTCGTGACCTTCATGCTGAGTACTTTGCGGTTCTTGCCAGCATCGCGACTTCAATCGAACGTATGGCGACTGAGATTCGTGGTCTACAAAAATCTGAGCAACGCGAAGTGGAAGAGTTCTTTGCTAAAGGGCAAAAAGGGTCTTCAGCAATGCCTCACAAACGTAATCCTATCGGTTCTGAAAACATGACAGGTCTGGCGCGTGTTATTCGTGGACACATGATTACAGCTTATGAAAACGTAGCTCTTTGGCACGAACGTGACATCTCTCACTCATCAGCTGAGCGTATCATCACACCAGATACGACTATTTTGATTGACTACATGCTCAACCGTTTTGGAAATATCGTTAAGAACTTGACGGTCTTCCCAGAAAACATGATTCGCAACATGAACTCGACATTTGGTTTGATTTTCAGCCAACGCGCTATGTTGACCTTGATTGAAAAAGGCATGACCCGTGAGCAAGCCTATGACCTGGTGCAACCAAAAACAGCTTACTCTTGGGACAACCAAGTAGACTTTAAACCACTTCTCGAAGCAGATCCAGAGGTAACTTCTCGCCTCACTCAAGAAGAAATCGACGAAATCTTTAACCCTCTTTATTACACTAAACGAGTGGATGCTATATTTGAACGTCTTGGTTTAGGATAATTAAAATAAAATCGAAGTTCGATTACTCTATTTATAGGAGTAGAAGAACTTCGATTTTTATTTTTTCTTCAAGTACTTTTGATAAAAATGACCTATATTTTAGTAAAATTTAAACAAATTTAGTCTATCTTAATTGACATATAGAAAATACATTTTTAATGTCATATAATAAACATAGAAAAAGCCCAAGCAAGGCTCAGGCTTTCTTCTTAGTGATCACGGTCACATGAAATGAATTTGATTTTGTAGTAATCTGCGCGTTTATATGTTTCGCTGTATGCAAGAACTTGACCAGTAGACTCTAGTTTAGTAGTCTTGGTTTGTAAAACGGTTGGGAATTGTTCATCGACTCCGAGGATTGAAGCCGCATGTTCTGGAGTTGGAAATGCTATTTCATTGATTTCTTCAAAATGTTCATCATTCATGTGAATGTGGTAATCCAATTTGAAACGGTTATAGATAGAGCTATAATATTCAAGATTTGGATAATTTGCGTTGACGTATTGTTCTGGGATGTAAGATGTATGGTAGATGTACACAACACCACCTGTTTCGCGTACGCGTTCAATCTTGTAGTAGAACTGATCTCCACGTAGTCCAAGTTTTTCTAAGTAGCTTAGTTTATTTCCACGCTCAATAGAAAGGACGGTAACTTTATCATCTTTAGTTTCAAAAACTTCTACATCTGAAAACTCTACGAGTTTGTGTTTGCGTGCGCGTGAAACGAATGTACCCTTTCCTTGTTGACGGACAATATAGCCATCCTTGGCAAGGTCGTTTAAGGCGCGGACAACTGTGATAGAACTCACATCATACATTGCAATCAATTCAGCTTCAGTGTAGAATTTATCGCCACTGGCAAATTGACCAGAAATGATTTTGTTCTTTAACTCATCTTTAATATATTGATACTTTGGAATTGCCATATTTTCACCTCGATTTTCCTTCTCCGTTAAAGATTTTACCATAAAACTGGAAAGAATAGTAGCCTTTTGAATAAAAAAATTAGAATAATAGGCTATAAGGTTAATTTACATAGGAATAAATAGAAAAACATACATTTTTATACATGGTACTAAAATGTTGTTATGCCTATAGATTACAAGATTTTTATAAGTTTTTTGTGTAAAATTTAGTGAAAAATGAAAAAAATTGTGAAAACCTATTGACAAATGTAAGATATTGAGTTATATTTACTATATCAACAAATGAAAGCGTAAACTTTAGTTGTCAGAAGGTAAGAATATGACACGATTTGAGATACGAGATGATTTTTATCTCGATGGAAAATCATTTAAGATTTTATCTGGCGCCATTCATTATTTTAGGGTTCCTCCAGAAGATTGGTATCATTCGCTCTATAACTTGAAGGCTCTTGGTTTTAATACAGTAGAGACTTATGTGGCTTGGAATTTACATGAGCCTCGTGAGGGTGAGTTTCACTTTGAAGGAGCTCTGGATTTGGAGCGATTTCTCCAAACAGCACAAGATTTGGGTCTCTACGCTATCGTTCGTCCCTCTCCCTTCATCTGTGCGGAGTGGGAATTCGGTGGCTTACCAGCTTGGCTCTTAACAAAGAATATGAGGCTTCGTTCCTCAGATTCAGCCTATATTGAAGCTGTCGGTCGCTACTATGACCAGCTCTTGTCACGATTGGTTCCACATTTGTTGGACAATGGTGGCAACATCCTCATGATGCAAGTTGAAAATGAGTATGGTTCTTATGGAGAAGATAAGGCTTATCTGAGAGCCATTCGACAGTTGATGGAAGAGCGTGGCGTAACCTGTCCCCTCTTTACATCAGATGGTCCATGGCGAGCTACTCTGAAAGCTGGAACCTTGATTGAAGATGACCTCTTTGTAACAGGAAACTTTGGTTCTAAGGCACCTTATAACTTTTCACAGATGCAGGAATTCTTTGATGAGCATGGCAAGAAATGGCCGCTCATGTGTATGGAGTTCTGGGATGGTTGGTTCAATCGTTGGAAAGAACCGATTATCACACGTGATCCGAAAGAATTGGCAGATGCAGTTCGAGAGGTTTTGGAGCAAGGCTCTATCAATCTTTACATGTTCCACGGTGGTACAAACTTTGGTTTCATGAATGGTTGCTCGGCTCGAGGGACTTTGGACCTGCCACAAGTTACATCTTATGATTACGATGCCCTTCTGGATGAAGAAGGAAATCCAACTGCCAAATATCTGGCGGTCAAGAAGATGATGGCAACACATTTTCCAGAGTATCCCCAGTTGGAACCACTCTACAAAGAGAGTATGGAGTTGGATGCTATTCCACTAGTTGAAAAAGTTTCCCTGTTTGAAACCCTGGATAGCTTGTCAAGTCCAGTAGAAAGCCTCTATCCTAAAAAGATGGAGGAGTTGGGACAAAGTTATGGCTATCTACTCTATCAAACAGAAACAAACTGGGATGCAGAAGAAGAAAGACTTCGTATCATTGACGGTCGAGATAGGGCTCAGCTTTATGTTGATGGTCAGTGGGTTGAAACCCAATATCAGACAGAGATTGGGGAAGATATTTTTTATCAAGGCGAAAAGAAAGCGCTATCTAGATTGGATATCTTGGTAGAAAATATGGGGCGTGTCAACTATGGACATAAGTTCTTAGCAGATACGCAACGTAAGGGAATTCGGACAGGGGTTTGTAAGGATTTGCACTTCCTACTAAACTGGAAACACTATCCACTCCCACTAGATAATCCTGAGAAAATTGATTTTTCAAAAGGATGGACAGAAGGACAACCAGCCTTTTACGCTTATGACTTTACAGTCCAAGAGCCAAAAGATGCTTACCTAGACTTGTCTGAGTTTGGTAAGGGAGTTGCCTTTGTCAATGGGCAGAACCTAGGACGTTTTTGGAGCGTCGGCCCAACACTCTCGCTTTATATCCCTCATAGCTATCTCAAGGAAGGTGATAACCGCATCATCATCTTTGAAACAGAAGGTGAATATAAAGAAGAGATTCATTTAACTCGAAAACCTACACTAAAACACATAAAGGGGGAAAACTTATGACAATTGTAGGATGCCGTATCGATGGACGTTTGATCCACGGACAAGTAGCCAATCTTTGGGCTGGAAAACTAAATGTTTCACGCATTATGGTTGTAGATGACGAAGTTGTCAACAACGACGTTGAAAAGAGTGGTTTGAAACTTGCGACACCACCAGGTGTAAAATTGAGTATTTTGCCAATTGAAAAAGCGGCAGCCAATATTCTTGCTGGAAAATACGATAGCCAACGTCTCTTTATCGTGGCTCGTAAACCAGACCGCTTCCTTGGTTTGGTAGAAGCAGGTGTACCACTTGAAACCCTTAATGTTGGGAATATGTCTCAAACGCCAGAAACTCGCCCCATCACACGTTCTATCAACGTAGTAGACAAGGATGTGGAAGACTTCCACAAATTGGCAGAAAAAGGTGTTAAACTTACTGCTCAAATGGTTCCAAATGATCCAATTTCAGACTTTTTGAGCTTATTAAAATAGGAAAAAATTTTTAGGAGGTCATTGTTATGATACAATGGTGGCAAATTTTACTTCTCACTTTGTACTCAGCTTATCAAATCTGTGATGAGTTGACGATCGTTTCATCTGCAGGTTCCCCTGTATTTGCTGGTTTCATTACTGGTTTGATTATGGGAGATGTGACTACTGGTCTGCTTATCGGTGGTAACTTGCAACTGTTCGTTCTTGGGGTTGGTACCTTCGGTGGTGCTTCTCGTATCGACGCAACTTCTGGTGCGGTTCTTGCGACAGCCTTCTCTGTTTCACAAGGAATTGATACAGCACTTGCGATCACAACAATCGCTGTGCCAGTAGCAGCTCTCTTGACTTACTTCGACGTTCTTGGTCGTATGACTACTACCTTCTTTGCTCACCGTGTGGATGCGGCAATCGAACGCTTTGATTACAAAGGTATTGAACGTAACTACCTACTTGGTGCGATTCCTTGGGCTTTATCTCGTGCCCTTCCAGTCTTCTTCGCGCTTGCATTTGGTGGTGAATTTGTACAACACGTAGTAGACTTCGTTACAAAATACCAGTGGGTTGCAGATGGTTTGACACTTGCAGGACGTATGCTTCCAGGTCTTGGATTTGCAATCTTGCTTCGTTACCTTCCAGTTAAACGTAACCTTCACTACCTTGCAATGGGATTTGGTTTGACAGCTATGTTGACTGTTCTTTACTCATATGTAACAGGTCTTGGTGGCGCTGTTGCTGGTATCGTAGGTACTCTACCGAAAGATGTTGCTGAAAAAATTGGTTTCGTGAACAACTTCAAAGGTTTGTCTATGATTGGTATCTCTATCGTAGGTATCTTCCTTGCAGTGCTTCACTTCAAAAATAGCCAAAAAGTAGCTGTAGCAGAACCTTCTACACCATCAGAAAGTGGGGAAATCGAAGATGACGAATTCTAATTACAAACTTACAAAAGAAGATTTTAATCAAATCAACAAACGTAGCTTGTTTACTTTCCAATTGGGTTGGAACTACGAACGTATGCAAGCTTCTGGTTACCTTTACATGATTTTGCCTCAATTGCGTAAAATGTATGGGGATGGCACTCCTGAATTGAAAGAAATGATGAAAGTTCATACTCAATTCTTCAATACTTCTCCATTCTTCCACACCATTATCGCTGGTTTTGACCTTGCCATGGAAGAAAAAGATGGTGTAGGTTCAAAAGATGCGGTTAACGGTATCAAGACAGGTTTGATGGGGCCATTTGCTCCTCTTGGAGATACAATCTTTGGTTCGCTTGTACCTGCTATCATGGGGTCAGTCGCAGCAACTATGGCTATCGCTGGCCAACCTTGGGGTATCTTCCTTTGGATCGCAGTTGCAGTTGCTTATGACATCTTCCGTTGGAAACAGTTGGAATTTGCCTACAAAGAAGGGGTTAACCTTATCAACAACATGCAAAGTACATTGACAGCTTTGATTGACGCTGCATCTGTACTGGGTGTCTTCATGATGGGTGCTCTTGTAGCAACAATGATCAACTTTGAAATTTCTTACAAGTTGCCAATCGGTGAAAAGATGATTGATTTCCAAGACATCTTGAACCAAATCTTCCCACGTTTGCTTCCAGCAATCTTTACTGCCTTTATCTTCTGGTTGCTTGGTAAGAAAGGTATGACTTCTACTAAAGCTATCGGTATCATTATCGCTCTTGCAGTAGGTCTTTCTGCCTTTGGTAAATTTGTACTTGGAATGGGCGCATAATTTATGGCTAAATCATTAATTTTGGTGAGTCATGGTCGCTTCTGTGAAGAACTTAAAGGTAGCACTGAAATGATTATGGGTCCACAAGACAATATTCATGCAGTGGCTCTTCTTCCAGAAGATGGCCCAGAAGAATTTACTGCAAAATTTGAAGCTGCTATTGAAGGATTAGATGATTTCCTAGTCTTTGCGGATCTTCTCGGTGGAACACCATGTAACGTGGTAAGCCGTTTGATTATGGAAGGTCGTGACATCGAACTTTACGCAGGGATGAATCTTCCAATGGTGATTGAATTTATCAATGCGAGCCTTACAGGTGCAGATGCGGACTATAAGAACCGTGCTGCAGAAAGCATTGTGAAAGTTAATGACCTGTTAGCTGGCTTCGATGATGATGAAGATGAATAATACTCTTCGAAAATCTCTTTAAACCATACTAGTGTCGCCTTGCCGTAGGTATATGTTACTGACTTCGTCAGTTCTATCTGAAACCTCAAAACAGTGTTTTGAGCTGACTTCGTCAGTTCTATCTACAACCTCAAAGCAGTGCTTTGAGCAGCCTGCGGCTAGTTTCCTAGTTTGCTCTTTGATTTTCATTGAGTATACGATGTGACAACGTGAAAATCGTTAGAGCATTTTATATAGAATATACATGGGAATGGGGCTTACTCCCATTCCCATATTTAATAGAAAAAGAGGAACTCAATGTTACATTATACAAAAGAAGACTTGATTGAATTGGGTGCAGAAATCACTACACGTGAAATCTACCAACAGCCTGATGTATGGAAAGAAGCTTTTGAATCTTATCAAGCAAAACGTGAAGAAATTGCAGCCTTCCTACAAGGGATTGCTGATAAACATGACTATATCAAGGTTATCTTGACAGGTGCTGGGACTTCTGCTTATGTGGGAGATACCTTGATACCTTACTTTAAGGAAGTCTATGACGAACGCAAATGGAATTTCAATGCTATTGCGACAACAGATATCGTTGCCAATCCAGAAACTTATTTGAAAAAAGATGTGACAACTGTACTTGTATCCTTTGCTCGTAGTGGGAACTCGCCTGAAAGTGTGGCGACTGTTGATTTGGCCAAGGCCTTGGTGGATGAGCTTTACCAAGTGACGATTACTTGTGCAGCGGACGGTAAGTTGGCTCTTCAAGCCCATGGAGATGACCGCAATCTCTTGCTTTTGCAACCAGCTGCTTCTAATGATGCTGGATTTGCCATGACTTCTAGCTTTACGTCTATGATGTTGACAGCTCTCTTGGTCTTTGATCCTACAGAATTTGCTGTTAAAGCTGAACGTTTTGAAGTTGTATCTAGTCTTGCCCGTAAAATTCTAGACAATGCAGAAGATGTCAAAGAACTTGTTGACCTAGACTTTAACCGTGTCATCTATCTAGGCGCTGGTCCTTTCTTTGGACTTGCTCATGAAGCTCAGCTTAAGATTTTGGAACTGACTGCTGGCCAAGTGGCGACCATGTATGAAAGCCCAGTCGGCTTCCGTCACGGTCCAAAATCTCTTATCAACGAAGATACAGTTGTTTTAGTCTTTGGTACAACGACAGACTACACTCGTAAGTACGACTTGGACTTGGTTCGTGAAGTTGCTGGTGACCAGATTGCTCGCCGTGTTGTGCTTTTGAGTGATCAATCCTTTGGTCTTGAAAATGTCAAAGAAGTGGCCCTTGGTTGTGGCGGTGTCTTGAATGATATTTACCGTGTCTTCCCTTACATCGTTTATGCCCAACTCTTTGCCCTATTGACTTCACTCAAGGTAGAAAATAAACCAGATACACCGTCTCCTACAGGTACAGTAAACCGTGTGGTACAAGGTGTTATCATCCACGAATATCAAAAGTAATACTGCGTTTATAGATTCTTGATAAAGGGGTTTGTAAATCATACAAGTAAACCATAGATTGTCAATTCGCTTTCTATGGTTTGTTTGCTTGAGAGAAATAGTAAAAGGAGAAGAGAATGAAAGCATACACAGAGCGTGTATTTGGAAATGTTGAGGGACAAGATGTTTTGGCCTATCGATTTGAGACGGACGGTGGCTACCAGCTTGAGGTTATGACTTATGGTGCGACCATCTTGCGCTATGTCACACCTGACAAGGATGGAAATTTTGTCAATGTTATTTTGGGCTTTGATGACTTTGATAGCTATGTAGGCAATAGTCCTAAGCATGGAGCTAGCGTAGGTCCTGTGGCAGGCCGTATTGCAGGTGCGACATTTGAGCTCAATGGTAAGACCTATGACCTTGAAGTCAACAATGCTAGCAACTGCAACCACAGTGGCTCAACAGGTTGGGATTCCAGCTTGTTTGAACTAGTTGAGGTGAGCGATCATGGCTTGACCCTCTACACAGAGCGTACAGATGGGACAGGAGGATTTCCTGGAAATCTCAAGATTTGGATCAGTTACCACTTAGAAGAAACTGGTGCCTATGAAATCAGCTACAAGGTAACGACCGATCAGGATACGCTGGTCAATCCAACCAACCACAGCTACTTCAACTTGTCTGGTGATTTCACGCAGACGATTGACCGTCATGTCTTCCAACTAAACACAGAGGGCATTTATCCAATCGCTCCCGACGGTGTTCCTGTCAAAACTCCAGATGCTACTCGTGATGTGGTTAAACACATCTACAATGGAGCTTTGTTGAAGGATATCTTTGCAGAAGAAGATGAGCAAATCCAGCTGGTATCTGGCTTAGATCATCCATTTTCCCTTCCTGCAGGCCATGACAATGCTGGATTCCTTTATGACCAAAACTCAGGTCGCTTCCTGCTTTTCAAGACAGAGGCTCCTTGCTTTGTAGTCTACACAGCAAACTTTGTGGATGAGAGTGTCATCATAGGAGGTCAGCCAATGGTACAGCACAATGGAATTGCCCTTGAAGCGCAAGCTTTACCAGATGCCATTCACAGTGACCTCAAAGACCAAGTCATTCTTAAAGCTGGTCAAACCTTCACCAGTAAGACACGTTATGAGCTTGTTGTGAAATAAAGAAATAGAATTGTTGTAGGTGTTCCAGACGATAATTTTTCATGGGATTGAGATTATCTTGTCTAATCCAGTCCATCTTGCAGATGGTCAGTCTTTGTGATAGAATAGCATAAAGTCCTTTTGAGGGGGGAACTTGCTAGGAAATCCCCAAGCATTGTAACGGATGAACCACCCTCGCTTTTTTGTGAGGGTGGTTTTTCAGATTTTGAGGTTGTTAATTTTAAGGGTAGCCTCGATTGGACTTTTCCAGTCCCATATTATCCTTCAAAGTAGATAGAGAGAATTACAAGAGTATAGGATTCAATCAATTATTCACTCTCAAGAAATTTATATGGAGAAAGTCTACTACCTATAAGGTTTTAACCGTTTGCTAGTTTACACAGAACCATTCGTTAAATTTTTGTAGACTTACGATGTTAAATTAGTCCTCGTTTTTAGAGGCAAAAATCAAATGTTCCTAACTTATTTGAAATGAAGTTAGGCTTAATTTGGAAGAGATGATATGGTTTGATTTTTCTAAATCCAATCTAGTAGATCTAGCCTCAATCTCTGGCTCTTAGTTCGAAATGGTTTCTAAAATATACAGAAACATTTGTTTAGTAGATTTTAGCTTGCTTTCTTTTAGTTGTTTGGAGAATGATTGAACAGAAGAGATGTTTAGATAGTGCTTGTTTTAGCTATCTGGTGATAGGTTTCTTGGCACTTATCTCTATTTTAGAGGGAGAATCTATGAATGTAAAACGTAAACCCATAGCCGTCATTTTGATCCGTTCGGGTTCACGCGGCTTAGTGGATAAAAATATCAAACCGCTAGCAGGCAAACCTTTGGTTTTCTATACCATCGAAGTCGCTCTAGCCTCCAAGCTATTTAGTGACATCTGGGTCTCATCAGACTCACTCGCCTATCTAGAACTCTGTCGACAAGTCTATCCAGAGATTTGTTGTGTCCATAGACCAAAAGAATTGGCCCTATCAACAACCTCTAGCTTAGAGACCTTACGAGACTTTTTACAGCCCTTTGAGGAAGGTCAGGTCTTTGTGAATCTACAGGTGACCTCACCCTTGAGAGAGGTGGAGCACCTCGTCGAGTCCTATCAACTCTACTGTCAGTCTGGGGCCGACCATCTGATTTCCTGTGTTAGGGCGGACAAGAGTCGTAGTCTTTACTTGCAGTTGGCGGAGTCATCATTTATCCGTCCCCCTCAAGTTTCCAAGCACTATGCTCGGCAGAAAGAGCCTGTCTATTATTATCCCAACGGTAGTATCTGGATTTCTCGCAAGGACCTTTACCTACGAGATGAGACCTTTTACACAGATAAGACAGTAGCCTATGAAATGCCCAAACTCTATTCTTATGATATCGACGATGCCTTGGACTTTGAAGTCGTTGAGACCTTGCTGCAACATCACCACCTAGGAGAATCAAAGAGATGAAACACCTCATCATTGCCACAACGCCCTTGCAGGCCAAGATTACCCAGCATATCAAGGGACTTTATCCTGATCAGGAATTTGTCAGCCTTTATGTCAGTCCTGTCAAAAATGCCCGTCAGAAGCATTATGCAAAGGATTTTGACCATGTTCATTATCCTCAAACGACAGAGGACTTGGCTCAGATTTGTCAGGAGCTGGCCGGAGACTATGAAACCATCTTTTATGCTAGTTTTGACAATAGCTTGATTCTGGACTTGGTTGCTAGTTCGACCTACCATCACCTCATGAGTTTCGATGATGGCTATGCGGATATTTACCCTTTGGGAATGTATGCCCTCCCTCTTCAACTCAGTCAGGTGGGTTCTTTGGGCTTGACCAGAGATGACTTGATTGAGCGGACGGAAAAGCACTACACCCTTTATCGCAGTGACTACCATGTCGTAGCTAGGGAGAAGCTGGTTTATCTGGAGCATTTTTTTGACCTGCCACAAGCACCCGTCTCAAATGGTAAGACGGTCAAGGTCCTGTTGGGGCAAAAGTTCTCTGAAGAGGACGATCAAATCTCCATCCGCTTTATCAGTACCTATGCCAAGGCCTTGGCCATTGACCTCTATCTACCCCACCCCAAGGAAACCTTCACTATCCCAAGCGTGACTTACTTGGAGACGGAGCTGATCTTTGAAGATGTCCTAGCCCAACTCTTTCAAGAATACGAGTTCGTTCAGGTCTATCACTTCACCTCGTCTGTCAGCCTCCACTTACAAGACCTGCCCCATGTGACCATCACAGGCATTTCCCTCCCCTACTATGAGGACCGTCAAAAAGAATTGCGACGCTTAGGTTGTCAGTTTGAAAGGGTTTCACTTGGCTGGTAGCACAAATATATATTTTAAAATATGGAAATCCATGCACTAGCTTGGATTTTTTATTGGGGTATTAAGTAGATGTTAGGTATATTGATAGAATCTAGTAAAAGTATGATTCATATGATATAATTCAGATTAGTAAATCTTTCTGACAAACAAGTACAGATAAATGAGTCGCGAAGGTTACCGTATATGATAGGAGATTGTTATGACTAAAATGGTTACAATACATCCAGGGCTCTGGCAAAGAGAGGTTAGAAAATATGGCTTTGAATCATCCCAATTGTCTAGAAAGAAAATTGCAGATTATTTAGGTTGGGGACATCTATATATTTTAACCCATCCTCAAGTTCGACCAGATTGGAAGGCAGGCTATGAACAAATAGGTTTTGAAAGGGATGAATTAGTGAGTGTAAGCCATTATCAATCAGATATTGGTCATGATGAATTAAGTATTCGTCCTTCCGATATCATTGATAGGTATCCTAATGGAAAAATGACTGTTATTAATGGATTTGTGGCTAGTATTGAATTAGAAGAAGAAACTCTATATTTTACTTCCGGATTATATTTAAAGAAAAATAAAAAAGAAGAACTGGAATGGTTAAATCGAGATGGTTCGACAGCGATGCGGGCACGGTACTATAAGCCAAGAGAAGAACCAAGTCCCATTTATATGATGGAGGACAATTATTTATATTATAAAGATGGAGAATGGTTAACCTACGAAGACTTATTGATTCAGGTATTAATCAGTCTTACAGATAAGAAAGACATCTTAATTCGAGATCAACATAACGTGGTGACTCCCAAATTATGGCGCTTTGTAGAAAATACAAACCGTCTCTATTGGGAATATATCCATGACAATGTATTGCTAAATCCAGCTCATAATCTAAGAAGAAAAACTAGATATTTAGTAGCTTCAGAAGTATTAACATCAATCTTGCAAGATTTAGGGTATCACGCACAATTTATGCCACCGATTTTTGCACCTCAAGTTTCCTCAGCAGTATTACAAAGAAGAAAGCCTAGTTCCTATTGTTATGTAGGGAATATGAGTAAGGTAAAAAGGGTAGAATGGATTATAGAAGCCTTTAGGAAGTTAGAACAAGAAGGCCTACCTGTAGAAGTATTCTTATATGGTGGAGATATTGAAAAATTGAAGAAAGAGTATCCGACTTTGCCATCTACCATTCATGTTGTTGGATATGTAGATGAGGTACCTTATTGGGAACATGATGGCTATATTTCAACTTCCCAAAAGGAATTATTTGCCAATGCCTGTGTTGAAGCTATGAGTTTTGGATTGATTCCCTTGCTTTCTAATGTTGAAATTGCTCATCAATATTATGCATCTAAGAACTCAGATATTTGCTTATATGATACACCAGAGGAGTTAGCGCATCTTATCAAGTGTTTATATGAGACTGATAAAGAAATCGAGCTAGAAAATACAAGTAAGTTTGTGAATCGATATTCAAAAGAACAAGTTTCTAAGAGATATTTATCACTCATGAACGCCTAAAAATGAAATAGATAATGAGATTTTATTGGATATCTTATTATCTATTTTTTTTAATTTCCTTTATGTATAATTGTTTGATAAAGGAAACTGAGAGTGATATACTAGTATAGTTAGTATAATTTTTTATAATGAGTAGAAAGAAATAAAAGGGAAAAGACCTTATGAAAAAAGATACAATTCAAAAATATTCATTACGTAAATATAAAGGAATTGGTGCAGCGTCTGTTTTATTAGGGATGATGGTTGTTGGAGCTAGTCCGGTATTGGCTGAAGAAACTACAAATACAGCTAATGAAACTACAGTAACACCTGCAAAAGATAATGTGGAAATGGAAACGTTGAGTAATGGTACTGGTAGCTATACAATGCCAAAAATGCATGTGTTTGATGGTTTGAATTATCATGCAACGGGGACAGAAGATGGATATGAAAGAAATCATCGCGAGAATGAAGGTAGAGCCAAATATAATTTAGACAGAGTTGAAAAGGAAACTATAAAAAAACAAGGAGAAGATAACTTTAAGGATTCAAAAATTTCTTATGTCACAAAAGAAGGCGAAGTGCTGAAAGAAGAATCTGATGTAGAAATTCCTGTTGGTGATAAACACCTTTCTAGTACTACTATGGATTATAAAATTCGTGGACTTTTTGGCAAACGTTATGAAGGAAATGTAGCAAATTTAACTAATGATGTTTTAAGTAAAATCAAAGAAGCTGATAAAGTTTTAGAAAAGAACGGAGAAAAATATCATAAGATTGATACAGAAGTAGATAAACATGAGGGGACTACTAAGGAAACAACTTTCAATGATATTACAGTACATGCAAATCCTGGAAACTTGCATAATGAAGATGGAAGTATTCGCTATAACAATATTAAAGAAGGTAGTCGAGTTTGGTTAGTTTCTGAAACTGATGAAGGAAAATATGGGAAGTATGTTTTAGCCACAAAACCAACTACAGCCAATGATTCTTGGGCTGTTGAAACATTTAAACAAGGTGAAAATGATGCTAAAGATTTTACAAAAGAAAATATAACAACTGATGGTGGAATTAAGGAAGGAGATACTATATTAGTTGTTGAAAAAAATGAGGTAGCATTAAAAGAATCTGTTTCTACAGCAACGGAACAAGAAGCGTATACGGCGGGTGCATTTTTTAATGAGAAAGCATTAGAGGAAGGCTTAAATAATCTTTTAGATGAGAGATTAAGAGATTTAAAAGACGAAGATGTCACTAACTCTGAAAAAGAAAAGACATGGGAAGAAATCTATAAGGTTACATTAACAAATAAAAATGCAGTAGATAATAAGAATCGTCCTACTTATTCTGTACATCAGGAGTTTAATGGTTATATAAGAGAAAACGGAAAGTTTGTAAAATATAACGATGTGACAGAATATATAACTAAGCTAAAAGAAATGTTTGGCGAAAAAGAAATTACAGTAGGATGGAAAAATTCTCGAGATAAAGTAGAACCAAAATTTGTTGGAAATATTGAAGAGTTTAAAGACACTGCTAACTACGAGAGTGAAAAAGCAAATGTCACGAAGTTTAAAGAGGCTCATAAAGCAATTCAGTATGTCGACCAAGTTCCAACAAATGCAAATTTTGTAAAAAATGTGTTTGAAGTAAATGTAGATTTTAAACTAGGAGATAAGAGTACAGATTCTTATTATCCTAGTGAAGATGATGATTCTAATCAACCAGAAAAAACTTATTTAGCTTATAGATTTGGCTATTTTGGTTCGAAATATTATAGTGAAGATACTAGATATCAATATGGATTAGGCCAATTATATAAAGAATATGAAAAAGATGGAGTTCGATATAGAATTGCCGCACCTACGAAATATGAACAACATGCGTCAATATCTGAGCCTATTTATAGTGAAATTCATTATTACGACTTATACCAACCAACCCGTGCTTACCATATTAGTGATCAACTAACTAATGTTAAAAACATCTACGCTAAGGAAGAAACAGAAACTACTGAGAGTAAAGGTAGTGTCATTGTTAAGTATGAATTAGCGGATGGAACTTCTATTAAAGAAAGTACAGATGTTGTTAAAGATGCAGTGATATCTTCTACAGAAACTAAATATTACTTAAATAAGGATAATCAAAAAGTAGTAGTAGGAACACCAACGACAACAAACAAAGAGGTTTCATATGATGCTACAACGGTAAAACTACAAGAAATCACCAAAGATGGTAAAAAATATAAACTAGTAGGACTGAAAACTGGCTCTCCGGCTGAGACAGGAAAAGTTGCATCAGGAACTACTGAAATTACCTATGTCTATAAACTAGCAACGGGTGGAAATGTATTTGCAAAATACATGTTAGAAGGAACAACTACTGAAATAGCAGCAGGAAAACTACTAACACAAGATGCTTCTATAGGAGATGAATATACGTCTACTGCTCCTAAAGTGGGAACAATACTTCAAAAAGATGGTAAGTCTTATTTTTACAAAGGACATCGTGCTACATCAGCGCCTGAAATAGGTACAGTTGATGAAAATGAAAAAACAGTTATTTATGACTTTTTAGAATACTTTAGTGAAAAAGGTGAACCAGAAGTACAGCCGGAATTACCAGAAGGAATTGTAAGTGAGAAGGGTGAACCAGAAGTACGACCAGAATTACCAGAGGGAGTTGTAAGTGAGAAGGGAGAACCGGAAGTACGACCAGAATTACCAGAAGGTATTGTGAGTGAGAAGGGTGAACCGGAAGTACGACCAGAATTGCCAGAAGGAGTTGTAAGTGAGAAAGGTGAACCAGCGATTCATCCTGTAGCTCCATTATTGATTACTCGTCATATTATTATTGGATCAAATGAAGAACTTATTCCAATTCAAATTGGTAAATTGGCTCCTAAATCTGATATCATATCGAAAAATGGTAAGAAATATCGATATACAATGACCCATGAAAAAGATGGCATTATTACCCATTTATATACGGAGGTAATAGGTGATGATGTAACGAAACCACAGAATCAAGAATACCTTCAGTCAAATCCTGTTAAGATTGATGAACCTACAAAACAAGAAGGTTCTCATCAAGATGAAGCGGTTGCCCAAGAAGAGGACAAGTCATCTCAGGGGCAACACTCAGAATCTGGGGAAGAGTTACCTCAAACAGGACAAGCTGAACTTCCAAACACTGGTACAGAAGACAATGCTCGCCTAGCAGCACTTGGACTTTTTGGAGTATTGAGCGGATTTGGAATTGTTGCTCGCAAGAAAAAAGAAGACTAATTCTAATTAGATTTTCTGACAAGAAAAAGGAGTAGGATATCATATCCGCTCCTTTTCTTTTTGGGTTGAGATGAGAGTCATCTTAGAGTTGGTAAAAATTTTCAATGGTTTGATTGTCAATTCTCTGTAGATTTTCTCGTTCTAATCCCATATAGACAAGATTACAGAATCATAATCTATAAGTTGTCTGGCTTGACTTTCTTGATGGAAATTATATAATAGTTGTAATGAAAAGAATTACAACGAGAAAAGAGAACCATTTATGACCTATGAATACAAGAGCCACATTTATTTGGCAGAGGCAGTTTTGAATGTAAAGGATTTGGCGAGTCAAACAGCCTTTTATCAGCAGATTATTGGTTTAGAAATCTTATCTCAGACTGAGACAGAGGCTATTCTGGGACTTGGTGGAAAAGCCTTGGTACACTTGATTCAAGCACAAGAGAGCAGTGAAGTAAGGGAACATTATGGCCTTTACCATCTGGCTATTCTCTTGCCGATACGCAAAGCTTTGGCGGATGTCTTAAAACATCTGACAGATTTACAGATTCCTCTTGTCGGCGGTGCAGATCACGGTTACAGTGAGGCCCTTTACTTGGAAGATTTGGAGGGGAATGGCATTGAACTCTATCGAGACAAGCCCGTTGCAACATGGGATATTCGAGAAGATGGACGTATTATCGGGGTGACAGAGGCCCTTGCGGCGCAGGATATCTATGAGTTGGGGGAAAGAGTAGAGCCTTTTATCCTAGCAGAAGGTACGAGAATGGGGCATATCCACCTGTCCGTCAAGGATAGTCGAAAGTCCAGCCAGTTTTATCAAAATGTGTTAGGGCTAGAGGATAAATTCAGTGTACCTAGTGCTAGTTGGATTGCAGCTGGGGACTACCATCATCATTTGGCAGTCAACGAATGGGGAGGAAAAGGTCTGGCTCCGCGTAAGCAAGGCTTGCCAGGTTTGGCCTACTATGTCATCGAAGTTGCAAGTAAAGAAGAACTATTAACGATTGCGCAGCGAGCACAAGAAGTTGATGCACCAATCAAGTGGTCGACATCTAGCCAGCTGGAAATTACAGACCCAGATGGAATTGTGACTCGTGTTCGCTTAGACAGGATATGATGACAATCAGAGCATCAATTGTGGAAAGTGCTCCTTATCCTAGTCAGATATGTCGAAAATTGATATGATAGTAGGGAATAAGGAGAAAAATACTATGACTAGCGAATACCAGAAAATGATAGCAGGCGAGTTTTACCGTCCATCAGACCCAGAACTGAGAGCCTTAGCTCAAGCTTCTCGCCAAAAACAGGCTGCCTTTAACAAGGAAGAAGATCCCTTAAAAGGAGCCGAAATCATCAAGACTTGGTTTGGCTCAACCGGAAAAAATCTTTATATCAACACTCGCTTGATGGTGGACTACGGTGTCAACATCCATTTAGGGGAAAATTTTTACTCTAACTGGAACTTGACCATGCTGGACATCTGCCCCATTCGTATCGGGGACAATGCTATGATCGGTCCCAACTGTCAGTTCTTGACACCCCTCCATCCACTAGATCCGCAGGAGCGAAATTCAGGTATCGAGTACGGAAAGCCTATCACAATCGGAGATAATTTCTGGGCTGGTGGTGGCGTCATTGTCCTTCCTGGAGTGACACTGGGAAATAATGTCGTTGCAGGAGCAGGGGCCGTGATTACAAAGTCCTTTGGCGACAATGTTGTTTTAGCTGGCAATCCTGCGCGCGTGATTAAGGAAATACCTGTGAAATAAAGCGATTGAGCAAATAGTTTTTAAGATAAGAAAAAAGCATCATATCAACGTTTTTTAAACATTTGATATGATGTCTTTTATCATAAATCAGATTGACTTTTTCTTCTTACTATTGAGTGTTTACCTGGATTCTTTTTAGATTTTACGCAAGAAGTTCTATAAATTCTTTCTCTTCTTGGCATTCTTGGTCAGGGAAACCTGGTAAGTATCCTGTTCTTTAGTGAGATAATTGATGATTTGAAAATCGTCTGTTTGAGCCTTGAAATCCATTTCATAGACAGTGGTGACTTGTTCTCCATCATTGCTAGTATCAATCGAGATGAGGTCTAACTCAGTACAGAATTGTGATAGTCCAGATTGGATAGTTTGAAGTTGATTTTCTTGGTTCGCAATTGTGATGGTCAATAGCCTGCGACGTTGGTGATTGCTCTTGCTTTGTTGCTTCTCTAAAAGAAGCCATACCGCTAAGATAAAGACAGTGAAGAGAATAGCTAGAGCTAGGTAGCCTGTCCCTGCTGCTAGCCCGATAATCATGGCAAGGAAGATAGCAATTAGTTCCCGTGAACCACTGGTAGCTGAACGAAAACGAATGAGGCTAAAAGTTCCTGCAACGGCGATAGAGGTTCCTAGGCTGCCATTTACCAGAAAGATGACCAAGGTCATCAAGCAGGGGAGTAGGGTCAAACTGACAGCGAATTCTCGTGTATAGAGAGTACGGTGTTTGTAAGCCCAGGTCAGCGCCAAACCTAAAATCAGGCTGACCAAGAGAGCCAGAAAGAGCTGGATAGGATTTGCAGTGGCAGTTGTGTCGTTGAAGATAGAATTAAAAAGATTAGACATAAGTAGTACCTACACTTTCTGTGCTTGGTCGTGGGCTATAGTCCAGCCCTTGAGACTTGTGGTAGGCGCAGCTGTATTTTGAAAATTTCTGCTCTACCAGTCCATATTGGTCGAGAATATCTTGTAGCCATTGGGGTTTTCTACCTGGAGCTTTAATTTCCATGATGACAATGTCCTCGTTTAGTAGAGGGAAACCGTCCTTTCCTGAGAATAAACTGACATTATCATCACGATAGGTTAGATTTTGGTCAATGGTGATACGAATTTTATTGTAGGGAAAACCGATAATTTCTTTCTTTCTTTTCCTTGAGAGAAAAACGGTCATAGTATATATACATACGAGGGATAATGGCTTGCTGATATTCCTCTTGGAGTTGCTGGATTTTTTCAATCATCATTCGATCCTTGATACTGCTATCCAGCTGTCCCTTGGTCATAAACTGGGTGATAGACTGGGGAGTCGATAAGAGACGATGTTTTCGTCCGACACCAGCTCTGTCCTTAGATTTGATTTCTAAAAATACCTGACTATCAGGCTGGACTTGACTGAGATAGGTTCGCATCCGAATCTTTTCTTTGCGCTTAGTACCTTGGCCATCCTCCTGAATCATATCAAATTGCTCTGTATCAAAGTAGATGTTGGAAATGGTCGAAGTTGGATAATCATCCTCTACGAGGTATATTTTTAAGTCCTCTATTAAATTAGCCAAGTCACCCTTGGCAACGACATATTTGGTTTCGATTCGTTTAAAGCTTGTTTCAATTGGTTTCATAAATCCTGTCTCCTTTATCAAACTATTTTAGTACGCTATCTTATTAGCAGATAGGTGTGTCTGGGCAAGTTGAACTTGCTTGTGATTAGTCTATGGAATTTTCCTAAAACTTTTGTTAAAGATAACTTAACTGAAACTGAACTTAAGAAAATTTTCAGAAAAAGTTTAGATTTTTTTCAGACTTCCCCTGTAAACTAAGCTCAAGCTAAATGAAGGTGAGGAAAAAGTATGAAATCAAAAAAATGGACCCTAATCTTAACCAGTTTAACAGCTCTGACTTTGATGACAGCTTGTGGGCAGTCAACGACCAAGTCAAGTACAACTGCAGCGGCAGATACCACTGCCATCTCAACTTCAGCTACAAACAGTCAATCTTCTTATTTTACAGAAAAGGACTATGATACTTCTTATGATGAAAGTACAGCTTCTAAGATTGAGTTATCTGGCTCATCAGCAAACGTCTCTGGAGATGGGGTGACAGTCTCTGGATCAACAGTGACCATCACAAAATCTGGGACCTATGTGATTTCAGGTCAGTCTGACGGAGTGCAGATCAAGGTCGAGGCAGATAAGTCGGCAGCTGTTCATCTAGTCCTAAAAGGTGCGACCATTACCAATACCAATGCAGCAATTTCAGCGACATCAGCCGGTCATGTCTACCTGACTCTGGCGGAGGGAACTACCAACAGTCTCTCTGACTCAAGCTCTAATAGTGATGACAAGGCAAATGCCGCTCTCTTTTCTAAGGTGGATTTGACCATCAATGGCTCAGGTACCCTTACTGTCGATGGCAAGAAGAACAACGGAATCAAGGCCAACGACACCCTCCACATCACGGGTGGAACCTATAACATCATAGCAGTTGGCGATGCCTTTAATGTTAATGATGAACTCAATATCACTGGTACGACCATGACCATCGATGCCAAGGAAGATGGTGTCAAAGTTGACAATGATGAGGATATGACTGTCGGCAATATGTATTTGGCTAACAATACCATAACAGTCACAGCAGGAGATGACGGTATTCACGCTTCTGGTAACCTAGTGATTGACAGCGGTACTTACACCGTCAAGAATTCGACTGAAGGAATTGAAGGGAAAGCCATTACGATTAATGGTGGTGATATCAATGTCTACGCGACAGATGATGGGGTCAATGCAGCTAATAAAAATGCTCAGCAAAGCGATATTTACTTTACCATGACAGGTGGTAATCTAACTGTAGAAGTCGGTCAAGGGGACACAGATCCGATTGACTCAAATGGCAATATCACGGTCACAGGTGGAACCATTAAAATGATTGGTCAATCAGGCTTTGACTTTGATGGAACAGCGACCTATACAGGTGGAGATATCTATCTCAACGGCGAAAAACAAACTGATATTGTGAACTCTATGCCTGGAGGCGGTGGACCTGGTGAGGGACCTCAAGGCGGCGGTCCAGCCCCTGGCGGACAAGGATAAACAAAAAAGGATAGCATTGCTAAGAGCAATGTTATCCTTTTTGTATCGTAGATTCATATGTTGCGAGTGGTTTTATAATCGTAGCTTTCAAAGGCTAAATTGTTCAGTCACCCGTTTTTGTTTACTTGAATTTCTTGAATTTTAAGAAGGTATTGAGTAGTTTTCCCTTAAATGTTTTGTTTTGGTAGGCGATTGTGAGGGAATTGAAAAATTCAACTGCTAGGTGTTCTTGGTGACCGAGCTCCATCTAGCTTGGGGTTGCTTCTGGGGAAAAGACGCCTAATTTGATGCGGAGTCCACCTTTTTTCATCTTGAACTGATGCATACCATACATCTTGATATCAAGGCTTGTATCGGACATGAGAGTAGCAGTATCACCTGCCATAGAAATTTTTGTATCGACATCCGGAACGCCTGTTTTTTCAGTATCTAGACTGATAAAGATTTTTTGATAAGTTGGTTGACCGTACTCTCCAATCAACTCCTCACTTCCTGTCCACCGTGAACTCCAGCAAATACAAAATGTTCAGGGTGAATTTTAAAAGGAAGTGCTTGGTCACCCATTTTATTTAGTCCTTGGTTGAAGGCGAAGAAATCTCTCAAAGTAAATCCATCCACGTAAGCAGCTTGTAGGTTACGTCCCTTAACCGAATTCTTAGAAAGCCATGCCGCATTTGGTCTGATTCTGCTAGACGGTCAGCGTAGAGTTCGAGGATTTTTTGACTTCCAAGGGCTAATTTGGTTTCAATTAGGTCTTGAAAATTTCTTAGTCTGTTTCATATAAAAATGAGTAAAATGAATTCCCATTACCAAGGTCATTAGAGTTGCGATAGCAATGACGATGGTTGGATTAGCCGAGAAAAGTAGAGGGAAAATAGGCCTTTAAAAAGTGGACAGAAAAGACCATTTCGGAGTATAGAGAGGAAGTTCAAAAACATTTTTAGAAATAAGACATGTGCATTATAAACATCAGATACGAATCTGGTGCTTTATTTTTTAAAGAATTTCAACTTTTTTCTTGACAAGTGAGTAAACACTCACTATAATAGGTCTATATTCAGTAAGTGAGTAAACACTCACCTAGGAGGAAGCTTATGAAAAAATTGCTACATTTACAAGATTTGGATAAGTCTTTTTGTCGTCAAATGGTTTTGAATCATGTCAGCTTTGAATTGCAGCCGGGAGAAATTATAGGCTTAATAGGTCCGTCTGGTGCTGGTAAATCGACTATGATTAAGACTATGTTAGGGATGGAAAAAGCTGACGGAGGGGTTGCTTTGGTATTGGATCATACTATGCCCAATCGTCATATTTTAGGAGATATTGGTTATATGGCCCAGTCAGATGCCTTATATGAGGCTTTGTCAGGTCAAGAAAATCTGGAATTTTTTGGTCAGCTAAAAGGGCTATCCAAAAGAGATCTGACAGCTGAAATTGCCCATGTGGCTCAAGTTGTGGATCTGGCAGAGCATTTGAATAAAACGGTATCCGGTTATTCTGGAGGAATGAAGCGACGCTTGTCTTTAGCCATCGCGCTTCTGGGGAATCCTCAGCTCTTGATTTTGGACGAACCGACAGTTGGAATCGACCCTTCTCTTCGGAAGAAAATCTGGAAAGAATTATTCGCGCTTAGAGACAATGGGGTTGGGATATTAGTTACTACCCATGTTATGGATGAAGCAGAGTTAACGGATAAGGTCGGCTTATTATTAGGTGGAAAAATCATTGCTTTTGATACACCGCAACACTTAAAAGAAAGTTATCAAGTTTCAAGTATTGAAGAAGTATTTTTGAAAGCAGAAGGAGAGTAAGATGAGAACCATTGCTATTGCTAAAAAAGTTATCAAAGAATTGCTTCGTGACAAACGAACCTTGGCTATGATGTTTGTAGCGCCGGTATTTATTATGTGGCTGATGAACCTCATGTTTTCAGCTAGTACAACCGTGAATGTCAAGTTAGCGACACAAGATCTACCAACTGGTTTGATAACGAAAATGGATGAGCTTGATCATGTGGACATCGAGACTTATCAAGACTTAGATCAGGCCAAAGAAGCGCTAGCAAATGAAAAAGTCGATGCTGTGATTTCTTATAAAGACGGTGAGTATCAGGTCGACTACGCAAATACAGATGCCTCCAAGACATCTATGATACGACAAGTGTTACGAACAAGTATCGCCAGTGAAGGCACCGATCAGTTACTATCTCGTGTCAAACAAGCTTTTCCACAATTGAAATTAGATGCAAAGGCGCCTGAAATCAAAGAATCTTACCAATATGGAGATAAAAATACTGGATTCTTTGCACGTATGATTCCAATTTTAATTAGCTTTGTGGTCTTCTTCTTTGTCTTTTTGATTTCTGGTATGGCACTTTTGAAAGAGCGCACAAGTGGAACCTTGGATCGATTGTTAGCAACCCCAGTGAAACGTTCTGAAATTGTCTATGGCTATATGTTGTCTTACGGTATTATTGCGATTTTTCAAACGGCAGTTGTCGTCTTAGCAGCAATTTGGCTACTAGATGTAGAAGTTGTAGGAAATATTTTAAATGTTATAATAGTTAATGTGGTACTGGCTCTTGTAGCACTAGCTTTTGGAATTCTCTTGTCTACTCTAGCAAAATCAGAATTCCAAATGATGCAATTTATTCCTCTCGTGATTATGCCTCAACTCTTTTTCTCAGGGATTATTCCATTGTCATCCATGGGAGCATGGGCTCCAACTGTGGGGAAATTTTTGCCATTAACCTATTCTGGTGATGCAATAAGCCAGATTATTCTTTACGGACACAATCTTGGTGATATTTTGCCAAATCTTGGTGTTTTAATGATTTTCTTGATCATTTTAACAATTCTCAATATTGTTGGATTGCGTCGTTATCGTAAAGTTTAGAAATCAACATAAATAATGCTAAAAAGGTGTGAAGATTAGATGGATAAGACTGTTTTTGAATCGTTTGAAGATTACTTAGAAGAAGCGAATTACCCTCAAGGAAAGAAAAAAATCATGCAGGCAGCAGTGGATCTCATATCAACTAGGAGTTACCATGGGACCTCAACTCTTCACATAGCTGAGCGTGCTGGACTAAGCCAGGCAACTTTGTTTAAGTATTTTAAGACGAAGGATGATCTACTGACGGCTATTTTACATCCTGTAGTCCCAGGCATTTTCGGTAGTTTTGTTGAGGAACTCTTAGCTTTTGAAACGACAGAAGAGAGGGTTCGTTATCTCGTCCACGATCGTATGAGCTATCTCAAAAAAAATCGTGCTTTGATGAAAATCATTCTGCAGGAGAGTTTTTCAAATAAGAAACTAAAAAATGAACAGATTTTTATCTGGAATGCTATTCAAGATAAACTTCGAGTGCTTCATAAAGAATTGCTAGCAGATCCACGTGTAAATCCAGAGTTAACGATTCCTCAAATGGTTCGTATTTGTGTTGGTCCATTGTTGGCTTACTTCGCTCAACTTTATATCGTTAGCGACAACGGAGAAATAAAGGAAGAGGACCTAGACTTATTAGAAAAACAGATTTTAGGTGGTTTGTGGAAATAAGGGAGTTCTAGAAGAGCTAAGATTTATTTACTTGACTTTCAAACAAGCTAAAAAAGACATGTTCTGCTTATTTCAGATTCATGTCTTTTTTGTTGTTGGATTTTGTATTCTTCATAAGTCCTCAATCGCTTTGCCAAAACAGAAACCGACTTCTCCAGCGGTGCAACGATTTCTCAAGTGTATGGAAGAGGAGATTTCTGGCTTGCTAAAGAGAATTCCTTGACACTCTGTCAGCTTTTGATACAATAGTACAAAATCAGAGGAGGTGGATTATGATTCAGAAACATGCGATTCCTATTTTAGAGTTTGATGACAATCCTCAAGCGGTCATCATGCCCAATCACGAGGGGCTGGACTTGCACTTACCAAAGAAGTGTGTCTATGCTTTTTTAGGTGAGGAGATTGACCGCTATGCGAGGGAAGTAGGGGCGGACTGTGCCGGCGAATTTGTTTCTGCCACCAAGACCTATCCAGTTTATGTCGTGAACTACAAAGGCGAAGAACTTTGTCTGGCTCAGGCTCCTGTTGGTTCAGCTCCAGCAGCCCAGCTTATGGATTGGTTGATTGGCTATGGTGTGGAGCAGATTATTTCCACTGGAACCTGTGGTGTGCTGGCTGATATAGAAGAAAATGCCTTTCTAGTCCCTGTTCGCGCTCTGCGAGATGAAGGAGCTAGTTATCACTATGTGGCCCCTTCTCGTTATATGGAAATTCAGCCAGAGGCTATTGCTGCTATTGAGCAAGTTTTGGAGGCCAGAGGGATTCCCTATGAAGAAGTCATGACCTGGACCACAGATGGTTTTTACCGAGAAACAGCTGAAAAGGTGGCTTATCGCAAGGAGGAAGGCTGTGCTGTTGTGGAGATGGAGTGTTCTGCGCTTGCGGCAGTAGCCCAACTGCGAGGGGTTCTCTGGGGTGAATTGTTGTTCACAGCTGATTCCTTAGCAGACTTGGACCAGTACGATAGTCGTGACTGGGGTTCAGAAGCTTTTGAGAAGGCCTTGGAACTCTGCCTTGAGATAACTTCTCAGATATAGCTACTCTCCCTCTTTTTATGGTACAATGGATGTATGTTATTCAAATTATTTCTTAAAAAAATTGAAAGGGCCTTGGGTGGACTTTCGCCAGCTCGTCGGATCTTTTTAAGTTTTGCTGGAGTTATTTTTATAGGCTCTCTTCTTTTGAGTTTGCCTTTTGTTCAGACAAATGGTTCTCAGGCCACTTATTTTGACCATCTTTTTACGACGGTGTCCATGGTCTGTGTGACTGGCCTTTTTACGCAACCAGTGGCTACTACCTATAATGTCTGGGGGCAGTTGATTTGTATGTTCTTGATACAGATTGGTGGTCTGGGGCTCATGACTTTTATCGGGGTCTTTTATATTCAGGGGAAGCAAAAGCTTAGTCTTCGCAGTCGTGAAACCATTCAGGAGAGTTTTAGTTATGGGGAGACTCGGTCGCTGAAGGCCTTTATGCGCTCCATCTTTTTGACGACTTTTCTGGTGGAGGGCTTGGGCGCCTTCCTGCTAAGTTTCCGTTTTATTCCTGAGTTCGGCTGGGGACGAGGCATTTTTACCTCTATCTTTTTAGCCATTTCAGCCTTTTGTAATGCTGGTTTTGATAATTTCGGCAGTAGCAGTTTAGTGGCTTTTCAGACGGATCCCTTAATCAATCTGGTCATTGCTGGCTTGATTATCACAGGTGGTCTTGGATTTATGGTCTGGTTTGACTTGGCAACCCAGTTTGACAAGAAGAAAAAACGCCGTCTGCGTTTTCACACCAAGCTGGTCCTCTTCTTGACCGCAGGGATCTTGCTGTTTGGGACAGTATCCACACTCTTTACGGAGTGGCACAATCCAGGAACCATTGGCAATCTCAGTGTGCCAGAGAAAGTGCTGGTCAGCTTTTTCCAAACCGTCAGCATGAGAACGGCCGGTTTTGCTTCTATTGATTACACCCAAGCTCGGCCTGTGACCTTGTTTATTTATATCCTACAGATGTTTCTGGGTGGAGCGCCTGGAGGGACGGCTGGGGGGCTTAAGATTACGACTTTCTTTGTCTTGTTGGTCTTTGCGCGTAGTGAATTGCTGGGCTTGCCTCATGCCAATGTTGCGCAGAGAACCATTGAGGCTCGAACAGTCCAAAAATCCTTTAGTGTCTTCATTATCTTTTTGATGACCTTCTTGTTGGGCTTGATGTTGTTGGGAATTACGGCAGAAGGAACACCGCGATTTATCTACCTCATGTTTGAGACCATTTCAGCCCTTGCGACAGTTGGGGTGACGGCAAATCTGACACCAGAATTGGGCAAGCTAGCTCTCAGCATTGTCATGGTGCTCATGTTTATTGGCCGTATCGGTCCCTTGACCTTGCTGGTTAGTCTAGCTGACTACCAGCCTGATAAGAAAGATTTGATTCAGTATATGAAAGCAGATATTAGTATTGGATAAGAAAGGAAGAATGATGTCAGATCGTACGATTGGAATTTTAGGTTTGGGGATTTTCGGGAGTAGTGTCCTGACGGCCCTAGCCAAGCAAAATATGAATATTATTGCCATTGACGACCACGCCGAGCGTATCAATCAATTTGAGCCAGTTTTGGCGCGTGGAGTTGTGGGTGATATTACAGATGAGGAACTCCTCAGAACTGCAGGAATTGATACATGTGATACGGTTGTAGTGGCAACAGGGGAAAATCTGGAGTCGAGTGTGCTTGCAGTTATGCATTGTAAGAGCTTGGGAGTACCAAGGGTTATTGCCAAGGTCAAAAGCCAGACAGCTAAGAAGGTGCTAGAAAAAATCGGTGCTGACTCGGTGATTTCACCTGAGTATGAAATGGGGCAGTCTCTAGCGCAGACCATTCTCTTTCATAACAATGTTGATGTCTTTCAGCTGGATAAAAATGTGTCTATCGTAGAGATGAAAATTCCGAGTGTTTGGGCAGGTCAAAGTCTGAGCCAGCTAGATCTACGTGGCAAATACAACCTCAATGTCCTAGGATTTCGTGAGCAAGAAAATTCACCCTTGGATGTCCAGTTTGGTCCTAGTGACCTCTTGAGGGCAGATGCCTATATCTTGGCAGTCATTAACAACCAGTATCTAGATGACTTGGCAGAATTAAATTCGTAAGGAGGGAATTTCCCTCTTTTTTAATGTTCAAGATAGGAAATAGAGACAGACTCCTTGTATTCTAGTAAAAGTTCTTCAAAGGCTGGACTTTATGGTAGAATAGAAAGAAGTGACAAGAGAGTAATACTCTTCGAAAATCTCTTCAAACCACGTCAACGTTGCCTTGCCGTAGGTATGGTTACTGACTTCGTCAGTTCTATCCACAACCTCAAAACAGTGTTTTGAGCTGACTTCGTCAGTCTTATCTGCAACCTCAAAGCAGTGCTTTGAGCAACCTGCGGCTAGTTTCCTAGTTTGCTCTTTGATTTTCATTGAGTATAAGAAAAAATCAGTCCCCTAAAGGAGTAGATTATGAAGTTATTGTCTATCGCCATTCCTAGCTATAATGCCGCAGCCTATCTTCATTACTGCGTGGAGTCGCTAGTGATTGGTGGTGAGCAAGTTGAGATTTTGATTATCAATGATGGGTCTCAGGACCCGACTCAGGAAATCGCTGAGCGTTTAGCCAGCAAGTATCCTAACATCGTTAGAGCTATCTATCAGGAAAATAAGGGCCATGGGGGTGCCGTCAATTGCGGCTTAGCGGAGGCTTCTGGTCGTTATTTTAAAGTAGTTGATAGTGATGACTGGGTAGATCCTCGTGCCTATTTAAAAATTCTTGAAACCTTGCAGGAACTAGAGAGTGAGGGGCAGGAAGTTGATGCCTTTGTGACCAATTTTGTCTATGAAAAGGAAGGTCAGTCTCGTAAGAAGAGTATGAGTTATGAGTCAGTCTTGCCTGTCCAACAGATTTTTGGCTGGGATCAGGTCGGAAATTTCTCAAAAGGCCAGTATATCATGATGCACTCGCTGATTTACCGGACAGATTTGTTGCGAGCGAGCCAGTTCCAACTGCCTGAGCATACTTTTTATGTCGATAATCTCTTTGTCTTTACCCCCCTTCAGCAGGTCAAGACCATGTACTATCTGCCTGTCGATTTCTATCGTTATTTGATTGGGCGTGAGGACCAGTCTGTCAATGAGCAAGTGATGATTAAGCGCATTGACCAGCAACTCAAGGTAAATCGACTCTTGGTAGACCAGCTTGATTTATCTAAAGTAAGTCACCCAAAAATGCGAGAGTATCTGCTGAATCATATTGAAATCACGACGGTGATTTCTAGTGCCTTGCTCAATCGAGCAGGCACAGCAGAGCATCTGGCAAAAAAACGGGAGCTGTGGACCTATATTCAGCAGGAAAATCCAGAGGTCTTTCAGGCTATCCGTAAGACTATGTTGAGCCGTTTGACCAAACATTCAGTCTTGCCAGCTCGCAAACTTTCCAATGTCGTCTATCAAATCACCAAGTCTGTTTATGGATTCAATTAATATAAGTATTTTATAAGAGGGATTTAAGGAAAATTTTAACTTTTTCTTAATCCTTTTTAATTTTAGGAGATTATACTAGAGTCATCAAATAAAGAAAAACTCTAAGGAGAATCCTATGAAATTCAATCCAAATCAAAGATATACTCGTTGGTCTATCCGCCGTCTTAGCGTCGGTGTTGCCTCAGTTGTTGTAGCCAGTGGCTTTTTTGTCCTAGTTGGTCAACCAAGTTCTGTACGTGCTGATGTGGTCAATCCGACCCCTGCTCAAGTTATGCCAGATGCTACTTCGGTGAGTGAAAAGAGTGACTTACCAGTAGAACTTCTCAAAGAAGCAGTCGATACCGCTCTTCCATCAGAGCAGGTAGACGCAACACCTAAAGCAAGCTTGGATGCTACAAGCTCTCCAGAAAAAGTGAATGTAGCTGATAAAGACCAAGTGGTAGCGCCAAAAGAAGAAGTGCAAGCAAAACCAGAATCTAAGAAAGAAACAGAAGATGCGCTTAAACCTGCGACAAATCCTGCGCCTACAGTTTCCGGACAAGACCGTGAAGCAAATGAAGCGCAACCAGCAACTACCCCAGCTGAAGTCCAAAAAGGCGTGGCTGACAATACTAAAGACACAGTAGATGTGCCAGCTACTTACTTGGACAAAGCGAACTTCCCAGGCCCATTCACAGCTGGTGTCAACCAAGTCATCCCATACGAATTCTTCGCCGGTGACGGTATGTTGACTCGTCTGATTTTGAAAGCTTCAGACAAGGCTCCATGGTCAGACAATGGTTCAGCTAAAAATCCAGCTCTTCCACCAGTAGAAAAATTGGGCAAAGGCCTTTACTTCTATGAAGTAGACTTGGCAGGAACTCAAGGCAAATCAGATAAAGATCTTCTTGACCTCTTGAAACAAAACGGTACTCAAAGTTACAAGGCAACTATCAAGGTGTACGGTGCTAAAGATGGCAAGGCAGACTTGAGCAATCTCGTAGCGACAAAAGATTTGGATGTCAACTTGAACGGTTTGACTACTCCAGCTGAAGTCCAAAAAGGTGTGGCTGACAATATTAAAGACACAGTGGATGTTCCAGCCTCTTACTTGGACAAAGCCAATTTCCCAGGCCCATTCACAGCTGGTGTCAACCAAGTTATTCCTTACGAGTTCTTCGCCGGTGACGGTATGTTGACTCGCTTGATTTTGAAAGCATCAGACAAAGCTCCATGGTCAGACAACGGTTCAGCTAAAAACCCCGCTCTCCCACCAGTAGAAAACTTGGGCAAAGGTCTCTACTTCTACGAAGTGGACTTGGCCGGCACCCAAGGTAAATCAGATAAAGAGCTTCTTGACCTCTTGAAACAAAATGGTACACAAAGTTATAAAGCTACCATCAAAGTTTACGGTGCGAAAGACGGCAAGGTTGATTTGAGCAACCTCGTAGCGACTAAAGAATTGACAGTGAACTTAAATGGGTATAAGTCCCTCAATGAGATGAAATCTAAAATGCCAGCTGCTAGTCAGGATAAGGTGATGCCTAATAAAGAGCAGGACAAAACCATGGATGCTAGCCAGCCAATGGCAACACCAAGCATGAAACAAGATCAAGCTCCAGCAGCCTCAAGCAAAATGTCTGATGAAGGCAAGATGGTATCTAATAACAAGGTATCAAGTCCAATGATGGCTGATCAAATGAAAGATCAAAAAGACATGCTTCCATATACTGGTGAAGCCCAAACATCAATGGCTACTCTTGGATTCTTTGGATTAGCTTTGGCCGGACTTCTAGGTGGACTCGGTTTGAAAGCTAAAAAAGAGGAAAATGACTAGTCTAGTTACAGACTTTCTATCTAGGATTTGAAAAATCCAGATATCGATTAGAATGTTCGTAAAGAGATAAAAATAGTGTTATACTATTGTGGTATAGCACTGTTTTTTTCAAAGGAGAGACAGATGGGAAAGACAATTTTACTCGTTGACGACGAGGTGGAAATCACAGATATTCATCAACGCTATCTGGTTCAGGCGGGCTATCAGGTTTTGGTAGCTCATGATGGAGTAGAGGCCTTGGAAATCTTCAAGCGAAAACCGATTGATTTGATTATTACAGATATCATGATGCCTCGGATGGATGGTTATGATTTGATTAGTGAGGTTCAGTATCAATCTCCAGATCAGCCTTTTCTCTTTATCACGGCTAAGACTAGCGAGCAGGACAAGATTTATGGCCTGAGCTTAGGGGCAGATGACTTTATTGCCAAGCCCTTTAGCCCTCGTGAGCTGGTTTTGCGTGTCCACAATATCTTACGTCGCCTTCATCGTGGAGGTGAGACAGAAGTCGTCAGTCTCGGGGATTTACGGATGAATCACGGTAGCCATGAGGTCCAAGTCGGAGATGTGGCGCTTGATTTGACAGTCAAATCCTTCGAACTTCTATGGCTTTTAGCCAGCAATCCAGAGCGGGTTTTCTCTAAGACAGACCTCTATGAAAAGGTCTGGCAAGAAGACTATGTAGATGACACCAATACCTTGAATGTTCATATTCATGCTCTTCGACAGGAGTTGGCTAAACATGCTAGTTCAGAAACACCCACCATCAAAACCGTCTGGGGCTTGGGCTACAAAATTGAGAAAGCACGAGGTAGTTAATGAAATTAAAAAGTTATATTTTAGTGGGGTATGTCATTTCAACACTCCTAACGATTATCGTGGTTTTTTGGGCTATCCAGCGAATGCTAATTGAAGAAAGAGAAATTTATTTCCTCGTGGGTATGACTCTAGTGGCTAGTTTTATCGGTGCTGGGATTAGTCTCTTTCTCCTATCGCCGGTCTTTACTTCATTGGGCAAACTCAAGGAACATGCCAAGCGGGTAGCGGATAAGGACTTTCCATCAAATCTGGAGGTTCAAGGCCCTGTAGAATTTCAGCAATTAGGCCAAGCTTTCAATGAAATGTCCCATGATTTGCAGGCGACATTTGATTCCTTGGAAGAAAGCGAACGAGAAAAGGGCTTGATGATTGCTCAACTTTCGCATGATATCAAGACCCCCATCACTTCGATCCAAGCGACGGTAGAAGGGATTTTGGATGGGGTTATCAAGGAAGGAGAACAGGACCATTATCTAGCAACCATTGGGCGCCAGACTGAAAGACTCAATAAACTGGTTGAGGAGTTGAATTTTTTGACCCTAAACACAGCTAGAAATCAGGTCGAAACGACCAGCAAAGACAGCATTTTTCTGGACCAGCTCTTGATTGAGTGCATGAGTGAATTTCAGTTCTTGATTGAGCAGGAGGAGCGAGATGTCCACTTGCAGGTAATCCCAGAGTCTGCCCGGATTGAAGGAGATTATGCCAAACTTTCTCGTATCTTGGTGAATCTGGTCAATAATGCTTTTAAATACTCAGCTCCAGGAACCAAGCTTGAAGTGGTGGCTAAGCTGAAAAATAACCAGCTTTCAATCAGTGTGACCGATGAGGGACAGGGGATTGCCCCAGAGGATTTGGAGAATATTTTCAAACGCCTTTATCGTGTAGAAACTTCGCGTAACATGAAAACAGGTGGTCATGGCTTAGGGCTTGCTATTGCGCGTGAATTGGCCCATCAATTGGGTGGGGAAATTACAGTCAGCAGCCAGTACGGTCTAGGAAGCACCTTTACCCTCGTTCTAAACCTTTCTGGCAATGAAAATAAAGCTTAAAACCCCTTTACAAATCCAGCCATTCATGGTAGAATGGATTTTGTGCGAAATATCAGCAGGAAAGCATGAAGCTCGTCAACAGGTGTCTTATGATAAGTAACCTTGGCTGTTTAGGCGAAGGGCATCTGCACGAATCAGGGCTTTCTAAGTGACTATTTCCACCGAAATATTATTTATATCAGGAGGACATTCACATGTCACGTTATACAGGACCATCTTGGAAACAAGCTCGTCGCCTTGGCCTTTCACTTACAGGTACAGGTAAAGAATTGGCACGTCGTAACTACGTACCAGGACAACACGGACCAAACAACCGTTCTAAATTGTCAGAATACGGTTTGCAATTGGCTGAAAAACAAAAACTTCGTTTCACTTACGGTGTAGGTGAAAAACAATTCCGTAACTTGTTCGTACAAGCTACAAAAATCAAAGGCGGAATCCTAGGTTTCAACTTCATACTTCTTTTGGAACGTCGTTTGGATAACGTTGTTTACCGTCTTGGTCTTGCGACTACTCGTCGTCAAGCTCGTCAATTCGTAAACCACGGTCACATCCTTGTTGACGGAAAACGTGTTGATATCCCATCATACCGCGTAACTCCAGGTCAAGTGATCTCAGTTCGTGAAAAATCATTGAAAGTTCCAGCTATCCTTGAAGCAGTAGAAGCTACTCTTGGACGTCCAGCATTCGTATCATTCGACGCTGAAAAATTGGAAGGTTCATTGACTCGCTTGCCAGAACGCGACGAAATCAACCCAGAAATCAACGAAGCACTTGTCGTTGAATTCTACAACAAAATGCTTTAATTTTAAGATATATCTTACAGAAAGCCTACAACAGTGGGCTTTTTGCTTTGTCTTAAAATGTTGATTTCTGGATTTGTTCAGAGATTTGCTAGTAAGATTATTTGCGTATCTAAGTCTATCTATGCCAAGAATTAAGCGATGTTGATGATATAAATCTGGTATGATATAATATTTTGGCCCCTTCAATTTAATGAAGGGAGGTGTTGCCGATGTTAGAAATTATCATCACAATTTTTCTAGCACCCTTAGTAGTCAATATTTTGACAACCTTGTTTGAGAAATGGCTTAACTCACGCAAGAAATAACCTTTAAGGGGCAATAAGCCAAAAAACCTCAACGCGGGAACGTTGGGGCTTTTTGTTGCCTTGTTAGACAATTATCATCACTATAATCCAATTCTAACACAACCCCTCCGATATTTCAAGCTTTTATTTTGATATTCCTCAGAGTGTGTTTGTGGTTTGAGTCCGCTTCACTGAAATTAGCCCACGCGCTACCAAGTTCCATTCTACAGCAAAGAAATCAACTCTTTTCTAGGGGATTTCCGCCCTCATTTTACTCTTTTGTGCTAAAATAGACTTATAAATTGAAAATAAGGAATGTTTATGAAATCGGGTAATGGTTTTTGGAAAGGTTGTCTCTATTTTTGGGGCTTCTTGTTCTTGTTGGGACTCTTGGTTCAATATGCTCTTCCGCTTGCGGCTTGTGTCCTACTGGGTTATGGCGGTTACCGTCTCTACAAACGTTGGCGTTATCCTCTTTTGCAGGATCGTTCTCTCGACGATAGGATTGAGCTTTTAAAAGCTCGGATTCGTCAGGCTGACAAAGACATTCAGCAACTAGAGGAAACTTTAGTAGAAAAAGGCTCAGAGTCCTATAAGAGTCTGGCCAATCAAGTATTGATCGAACTACGGGAAATCCATCAGGAGGCGGATCGTCTCAAGTCCTATATCGATGCTGATATTTACAACCGTATTGACAAAAAGGTTCGTACAGTAAGGGCAACTATCGATGTTCAGCTAGAACGTTTGGATAGGGAAAGTCAGGTAGATCTTGAAAATGCGGAGCCAGAGGAATTAGCTCCAGAATTATCCCAGACCTTGGCTAATATTGCCGTTGACCATCAGGCTATTTTAGACAAGATTGCTACCTCTGCTGAAGGGGATAAGGAAGAATTGACTGCCATTCATAGTTTGAAGATGGAGAAATTCCAAACGATTTTAGAAGGTTATTTAAAGATTAAGGCCAATCCGAAGAACTATAATCGGGCAGAAGAACGCTTAGAGCAAGCTAAAGCAGCTATCGAACAATTTGACCTTGAGCTAGACCAAGTCTTGAGAGAACTCAATGAAACAGATATGCGTGATTTTGATATCAGTCTGCGTATCCTAGAAAAAGATCGTAAAGAATAGGTTAGAAACAAAGGAGTAACCATGACAGAATTTAATTTTGATATTGACCAGATTGCCAATAATACGGTAGCTAATGTGGATAAAACAACCCAAATCATCGAGACCAATACTGGCTCAGACCAGACCTTGACCTTCCTTGAAAAGTTGAGCCCTGAGCAGCAAGAAGGAATCAAAGCGCACGTGCCCCAGTTAGTAGACCAATTTGTCACAAATCAAAATGCTCTTTTGGATTTTGGACAATCTGCTGTAGAAGGCGTGAACAATACAGTCAATCGTATCTTGTCAGAACAAAAGAAATTGCAGATTCCCCAAGTGGATGATCTACTCAAGAACACCAACCGTGAGTTGCAAGGCTTTGTCGTCAAATACAAGAACGCTGAAATTGCTGAGTTAGAAGAAAAGCCAAACTTTTTGCAACGATTGTTTAACAAGAGCAAGAATACCCTACAGGAATTTTACTTTGACTCAAAAACAGTGGAGCAAAAGCTCGATGGTATGGCTGCCGCAGTGGTCAAGCAAGAAGATGTGCTAGCCCGAAATATTGTCTCTGCTGAGATGTTGATTGAGGACAATACCAAATCCATTGAAAATCTAGTGGGAGTGATTTCCTTTATCGAAGCTAGCCAGACAGAAGCTGGTAATCGCGCTGCCGAACTGAAGGTCCAAGCTGACCAACTCGATACAAGTACGGTAGAATATCAGACCAAGTCACAAGAATTGGCCCGTATGGCAGAAGTGGTCAATACACTGGAACAACAACATACTGAGTATGTCAGTCGTCTCTATGTTGCCTGGGCAACAACACCTCAGATGCGCAATCTTGTGAAGGTGTCATCTGATATGCGCCAAAAATTGGGCATGCTTCGTCGCAATACGATTCCAACAATGAAGCTTTCCATTGCCCAACTGGGTATTTTGCAACAATCAATGAAATCAGGTGTCGTGGCAGATGCCATTGTCAATGCCAATAATGCTGCACTTCAGATGCTAGCTGAAACCAGTAAGGAAGTGATTCCGCAAATGGAACGAATTGCTCAAAGCCCGACAGTCGCTGTCGAATCGGTTACCAAACTGGCTGAAAGTCTGGTCGCTCAAAACCAAGGTATCGTCGCAGCTATCGAATTGGGCCGTCAGAAACGTGCCCAACTAGAAACAACCATTGTCAAGTCCGCAGAAATGATCAACGATTCTGTCAAACTACGCGATGAGAAAATCGTCCAAGCTCTTCTAGAACAAGGCAAGGCCGCTCAGAAAGAAGTACAAGAATAATACACAAGTCTCCTGTAATGTAGATTTGCAGGGGATTTTGTTTGTTTTAGTAGAAGTTTGAGGGTCAGGGAATTATTAATAGATTTAGAGAGAATACCCTAGAAAACCTTTTCACTACTAGTCTTTTATGATACAATGGAAGGAAGTAAAGGCGCTGTTTTTTCGATGTCGCAACGCCTTGGATGAATGAAAAGGAAGAGTCCCTATGGTTAAGCAAACAAGTCCCATGCAGAGAGCTACATTCGCGTCCTCGTACCCATTTTCAAAACCTACCAATCTTTTTGGTGGGCTTTTTGCCTGATAGAAGTGGAGGATGGACATGATGTACACTTTATCAAAAGAATTAGAACAAGAACTCATCGTTTCAGCACCTGAGTTGCAACCTAGTTATACTGCCATCGTAGAATACCTAGAAGCTATCAACCAGAAAGAAGCATCTGGAAGCAATTCTCAGGAACTCCAGAACCAGCTTGCTATTCAGCTGAGACGTTTAGAAGATTTGGTGCAGGGCTATATCCAAATAAAGAAGAACCCGCATCACTACCTAGATGCAGATAAAGACCTGACAGCAGCCTATCAAGCCATAAAAGGAACGGAGCAAGCTCTTCTTGAAAAATTGCAACATCTCAATCAAGCAGCCTTGCAGGATTTCCATATCAGCCAAAGACTCTCTCCTAAAGACGAGACTGCTGTTCCTATAGCAGGCAAAGCCAAAACCAAACAGGAATTGGCTATCGAGCGAGATTTAATCAACCAGCTGACAAAGGGAGAAAGTCAATGGGTGTATCGACCTGAGTTAAATACAGAAGACCTCCTATGGGGAAACTTTTTTGCCAAGCTGGAAGCCAATAATGTCCGCATTTTGCAAGATCATCCCCTTACAAATTCAGAGAAAAATCAAATCAAAAACCAGCTCAATTTTGTCAACTTCTATGAAGCAGCCAAGTGGATAGCAGGGGAAAATGGCATTGCCAAGGTACAGGTTCAACGTGAAGATGCCAGTCTAGGTACCATTCGCTTGGAAGTCTTGTGGAGAAACAATGTCGCTGGTGGCAAATCGAGCTATGAGGTTGTCAACCAAGTCATCACAGGCGGAGAAGGGATTCGTCAGCGTCGTGGGGATGTGACTTTGTTAATCAATGGACTACCCATGATTCAAATCGAACTGAAAAGCCGTTCTCATCCTTATATGGATGCCTTCCGTCAGATTAAGAAATACGACCAAGAAGGACAGTTCAGAGGCATTTTTTCAAGTCTTCAGATGTTTGTCGTCTCTAATGTCACAGACACCCGCTACATCGCAGCTGCCAAAGCCAACAAGCTGAATGAACGCTTCTTGACCAAGTGGGTGGATAGTGAAAATAGGCCCCAACCTCAACTATTTGACTTTGCTGAGTCTGTCTTGTCCATACCGAGAGCTCATGAGATGGTCATGCAGTATTCTGTCATCGATGATGACAAGAAGGCCTTGATTTTATTGCGCCCCTATCAGGTTCATGCCATTGAAGCCATCCGTGAAGCCAGTCGTAAGCGCCAGTCCGGCTATATTTGGCATACAACTGGTTCAGGGAAGACCCTGACCTCCTATAAGGTTTCGCGCAATCTGCTCCAGATTCCATCTATCGAAAAGACAATCTTTGTGATTGATAGGACAGACCTTGACCAGCAGACGACCAGTTCCTTTCAGTCTTACGCAGAGAACGATATGATTGATATCGACGAGACCGATGATACACAGGAATTGGTTAAAAATCTGGCTTCTGATGACCGCCGTGTCGTTGTGACGACCATCCAGAAAATCAATGCTATGATTCGCCAGTTTGATGAAGGGCGTCATCAAAAGGTTTACAATCGTATCAAGCAACTCAAACTAGCTTTTGTCGTCGATGAATGCCATCGCGCAGTGACTCCTGAACGCCAGCGCCACCTAGAGCATTTCTTTACAAATTCTCTCTGGTATGGTTTTACAGGGACTCCTATCTTTACAGAAAATAAACGTGAACAAAAAGGAGACCTTGCTCAGACGACCGAAGAGCAGTACGGTGATTGCCTCCACCAATATACCGTCAAAGAAGCCATTCATGACAAGGCGGTTCTTGGCTTTAATGTGGAGTATCAGACGACCATGCCTGGTTGGGCAGAAGATGAGATTGACGAGGAGCGCTATGATGACGAAGGACACATGCTTGCTGTTTTAGATGCCATTCTCAATCGCTCAAGACGCAAACTCGGTTTCCAAAATGGGGTAGGAAAAACCTACGAAGCCATTTTGACCGTCAAAAGCATTGCCCGTGCGCAGGCCTATTATAACTTGATCAAGCAAGTCAAAAATGGAGAAAAGTCTTTAAGCATTTCGGAAAATGTTAAAAAGGTCTTACCAGACTTTCCTAAGGTTGCCATTACCTACTCTGTGACAGAAAATGAAGCAGACTCATATGTCAACCAAGCCTACATGGAGGAAAGTCTAGAAGACTACAATGCCATGTTTGGCACCCACTTTGGCCTAGCGACCATTGCTTCCTACAATAGTGACCTCAACGATCGTTTGGCCCGTAAGAAAGAACGCTTTGCCTTCCGTGAGGAACAGTTGGACCTGGTTATCGTTGTGGATCGCTTGTTGACGGGCTTTGATGCCCCTTGCCTATCGACCCTGTTCATGGATCGTCAACCCATGAAACCCCAGCATATCATTCAGGCCTTTTCACGAACCAACCGCCTCTTTGATGAAGGCAAGAAATTCGGCCAAATCGTTACCTTCCAAACGCCTGACCGCTTTAAAGAAAAAGTGGATGAAGCTCTGAGCCTCTACTCAAATGGTGGCGAAACCAGTGTATTAGCCCCAGAATGGCAGGAGGAGAAGGCCAAGTTTCTGGAGAAGGTTCATCAACTACTAGCCATCGCTCCAAGTCCAGAGCAGGTGCCTGATTTGGATACAGCGACAGATGCAGAATTAAAACGCTTTGCCAAGGCTTTTCAAGAGTTTGATAAGCTCCTATCCTCTATACAAGTCTATTCGGACTATGATGAGAAAGTCATCCTCAGAGAGATTGGCCTCAGCCTAGAAGACATCGAGAACTTTGCTGGTCAATATCAAAATGTCATCGAAGAACTCCGCAGACGCAGAAAAGAAGACCAAGAAGATGAAGGTGTGTTACTGGATATCGAGTATGAGCTTGAATCCATCCGCACCGACGAGATAAACTATCACTATATTCTCTCTCTCATCCAAGCCCTAATCGAAAATCGGGAAAACCTCATTGGTAAAAAGGAAAAGAGTCTGGTAGATAACTATATCGAAGATTTGAACAAATCCAATCCCAAGTTATCCAGCCTCATCTCCAAACTCTGGCAGAATGTCCAAGCTGATGCCAAGAGTTATCAGGGACAGTCTGTAACCCATAAGTTGGATGAGATGATTGAGCTAACTACCCAGCAAAAGATTCGTGAAACGGCAGATTATTGGCAGATAGGAGAGGATGAACTCCAGTTCGTAGTGGACAACTACCGCATCGGACGAGATAAGCAAAATGGTGAAAAAGCCATCACAGAGTCTCAGGACTATCTGGCCTATAAGGAAGCCCACGGAGACAAGGCACTACCAAAACTCAAATACAAAAAAGCCCTCAAAGAGGACTATATGCGCGTGATTTCAGAGGATATCCTACCGCTAAGGGGGAGATAGGTTTAAAAATGGTCAGAAAGATAATGTTGGGAAGGTTTTCGACTAATTAGGGTCAAAATTCCCCTCTCTTCAAGATGCAAGAAAGCATCCTTGACCTTTTTCTTAGAGTAATGATGGTTGGACTGATTGGCCAGTTGGATGATGCTTCTATCTTCTATACCATCTCTCTTATCATCGACAAAGAGCTTGGACTGAGCGAGGAGAAACAAGATGTATTTCTCAACTTCCTCCAGCCCTTCTGTTTGTTCTATCTTAACTCTATAGCGACGCAGTTGTTCCTGCTTTTCAAGGAGGGTTTGGATAATATTTTCCTGTCCTTCCTTAATAAAAGTCAACAAGGTTTCAACGAAGAAAGTAGCATCGGCACGGTTGAGATGGTCGCCAGTATTCTTAAAAGCTTTATAATAGTCTTGCTTATGGTGATTGATTTGTTGGGACAAAACCAACCCCGAAAATTTATCGAGCTTTCTAGACAAGTACTTGGCAAGGATATAGCGACCTGTCCGACCGTTACCGTCATAGAATGGATGGATATTTTCAAAAAAATAGTGTCCAGCACAAGCCTTGATAAGGTTTGGGATAGAATGGTCGTTTATAAAACGAATCCACTCTGTCAGCATAACCTGAATCTGTTCCTCCTTTTGAGGTGGGATATAGATGACTTTGCCAGTCTTGTCGTCTTGGATAAAGACCGATTTCTGCCTAAAAAACTCTCCATCGAGTTCATCCTCTGGTGAGATTTCTCCTTGTGTTAATTGGTCATAAATCCTTCTGATATCTTCAAGAGATTGGATTTGGAGAAATTCATTATTAAGGATTTGTTGGTACATTCGCAAAGTGGAAAGATGTTTGATCTGTTCGGTCTTATAGGGGTCTTCCTCTAGGAGTTTCTCCACATCGACCAACTCTTTACGAGTAGTATGGATACCCTCGATTTCATTTGTGGAAATAATCGATTGGTAGAGTTGTTCCTTATAAAACTGATCGTGGGCAATCTTAGGGAGGGTATCAGCTATTTTGCTAATTCGTTGCGACTGCTGTGAGATAGTTTCCATCAGTTGGGAAATCCCTAGATGCAGGGTAACAAATAGAGGGTATTGACTTGTTTTGACAGTATCGCGTTGCATTAAATGAGGATAAAGAGATGTTCTAATGAAACTGTATCCTTGTAAGCGTAGTTGATACTCTTCCTCATATTGGTCACGATGACTGTAGTATATTTTTCTAAGTTCTCTATAGTTCATATGTAGTCATCCTCGCATTTTAACGTTTTTTAACATTATATCACAAAATCAGCCCTTCTATTGTTTCAAAATAGGCAAAATTGCATAATAGAATGGTATATCTGCCTATCTAAAGTGAAAAAATGGCCAAAATTGAACAATAGGAATGAAAGGTGGACGCCCTAAAGTGCAAAAATAGGTAAAATTGAAGAATAGAAATCAAAAAATAAAATCTAAAGTGTAGAAATACGAAAATTGAGTAATAGAAAGGGGGGGATATAGTGGAAAAATTATTTATTATCGGAAATGGTTTTGATATAGCACATGATTTAAAGACGGATTACCTATATTTCAAGAAGTTCGTTTATCAGCAGGCTTATGGGAAAGATGATTTGTTAGAGTCATTGCAAACATCAAAGGGAATTTGCGACTTTTTTAGGGAAAAGGATATTGAAATTCAAGAACAACATCGATATGCTAAGGAAGATGGGTTGAGAGACATATATGGATATTCTCTATCCAAAATTAGAAATGGTCAGTTAGATAAACATGAACGGTATCAATTTATTTATCGACATATGATGCAGTTAATGGGATTAGAAAATTTTTGGTCTCAGTTTGAGCATGATTTAGGTTGGATAAATGAGGTGAAAATTATACTGTCGTCTTGTGGCCTAGAAGAAGAAGCTGAGGAGCTGGCAACGATTCTTGAAAAATTTCTAATAGCAGACATTGAAAATTTATTTAGGGAATGGGTTCAAAGTTTTATTCTGGACTGGGATAATATGCCTTCTAATCTAAAAAAACTAAAACGAAAGAAATCTGTTGAACACAATAAAAATGCCTACTTTTTAACTTTTAATTATAGTATGTTGTTAGAGGATTTCTACGGTATAAATTCTGAACAAATATGTCATGTACATGGAAGCGTTTCTGAAAATAAGCTAATATTTGGACATAATCGTGAAATGGATTCTTATGATGAATCTATACAAAATGATCCAACTGCGGTACGTGACTTTCTTTATAATTTAGTTGATTTGACTAGAAAGCCTGTCCATCAGCAACTTAGAAAACATGAATACTTTTTCAGAAGTTTAAGTTCTATCAAAGAAATCTATTTCATTGGTTTTAATATTCGGGATGAGAATGGAGTGGATGCTACGTACTTTAGAGAAATCTTTAAGCAGGCCCCAGATGTGAGCATTTATGTAGACCAGTTCGATAAGCAGAATGAATATACTATTAAGAAAACACTTAAGGCATGGGGAGCTCGTAAAGCTTATCAATTGCAATTTATAGATACAAATAAAGATGAAATAGTTGGAGGAGTAATATGACAAGGAAACCAAGTTATCGTTTTGCAGGTTATACCGAACCTTGGGAAGAAAAGAAGTTGGGAGAAGTTTCAACTCATCGTAGTGGTACATCGATAGAAAAATATTTTGCGGAAAATGGAGTTTACAAAGTAATTTCTATTGGTAGTTATGGACTTGATGGAGAGTATATAGATCAGGGAATACGAGCTATTTCTAACGAAGTAACTGATAAGAAAATTGTAAAAGAAAATGAGCTGACAATGGTTTTAAATGATAAGACTTCTAATGGTACAATTATTGGTCGAACTCTTTTAATAAAGTCAAGCAATGAGTTTGTGGTTAATCAACGTACAGAGATTATCTCACCAAAAGAAATACTAGACTCTCAATATGCTTATGTTTTATTGAACGGTAATTTTAGAGAGCAAGTAAAGAAAATTGTTCAAGGAGGGACTCAAATTTACGTAAACTATTCGTCTGTCGAACAATTAAAACTCCCTCTCCCCTCCCTCCCCGAGCAAACTGCTATTGGTTCTTTCTTCCAAGATATTGACCAGCTCATTAGCCTTCAACAGCGTAAGTTAGAGGTGCTCAATGAGCAGAAGAAAACCTACCTCAAGCTCCTCTTCCCAGCCAAAGGACAAAAGAGACCAGTCCTTCGCTTCGCAGGATTTGAAGATGAGTGGAAAGAAGTGAAGTTGGAGGAAGTTTGTGAAATATATGACGGGACGCACCAAACTCCAATATATACAACAGAGGGTGTGATGTTTTTAAGTGTTGAGAATATAAGAACATTGAATTCAGATAAATATATTTCTAAGGACGCTTTTGATAAAAATTTTAAGATTAGCCCTAAAAGTGGTGATGTATTAATGACTAGAATTGGTGATATAGGAACATCTAACTTAGTAGAGACTGATATAGATTTAGCTTATTATGTTAGCCTTGCTTTGATTCGTTCAAGTGTGATAGAATCAAAATTTTTAAATGTTTCTATTTCATCAGATTATTTTCAAAAGGAGTTATGGAAAAGAACATTGCATATTGCATTTCCCAAGAAAATAAACAAAAATGAGATTGGTCAAAGTAAATTTTATTATCCCCCATTCCCTGAACAAGAAGCCATCGGTTCTTTCTTCCAAGACCTAGACAAGGCTATTGCCAAGCAAGAGGAAAAAGTCAACCAACTCAAAGAAAGCAAACAAACCCTACTCAGAAAAATGTTTATCTAAGATACCCAGCTTTTAGGTCGTGTTCGATTATCTAAGATACAAAGACCTCAAAAAGCTACACTAAGCGAATGAAAGTAGAAATTGATAGGAGACCCTATGTCACAAACAGATTTATCAAGAGAACTCTACCAATCCCTCTGGAATGCGGCGGATATCCTGCGTGGCCAGATGGAAGCTAATGAATACAAGTCCTACCTCTTGGGCTTGATTTTCTATAAGTACCTATCCGACAACATCCTCCAAGCCGTCTGTGATAACTTGGACGAGAACTTTGAGTCCTTCCAGCAAGCGCAGCTTCTCTATGAGGAAAACTTTGCGGATGCAGATGTCCGTGAAGACCTCATCGAGGTCTTAAATGACGAGCTAGGCTATGTGATTGAGCCTTCTCTAACCTTTACCAAGCTGGTTCAGTCTATCCACGAAGGAACCTTCCAGCTAGAATCCCTAGCCCAAAGTTTCCGTGATATCGAGCAGGCCAATGAAAAATTTGAAAATCTTTTCGAAGATATTGACCTCTATGCTAAAAAGCTAGGTAACACCCCACAAAAGCAAAACAAGACCATCTCTGAGGTTATGAAGCAACTCAACGACCTCAATGTGTCTGGTCATGCTGGTGATATCTTGGGTGATGCTTATGAGTACTTGATTGGCCAGTTTGCTAGTGATTCTGGGAAAAAGGCTGGAGAGTTCTATACACCTCAAGCAGTTTCTCATCTCATGACTCAGATTGTCTTTGCAGGGCGTGAGCATCAAAAGGGGATGTCAGTTTACGACCCGACCATGGGTTCTGGTTCTCTCTTGCTCAATGCCAAGCGCTATAGTAAGGAAGCTTCGACGATTTCTTACTACGGTCAAGAGTTGATTACTTCGACCTTCAACCTTGCTCGCATGAATATGATGCTTCATGGGGTTGCGATTGAGAACTATCACCTCAGCAACCACGACACCCTTGACGAAGATTGGCCGACTACCGAGCCTACAGACTTTGATGGGGTTTTGATGAACCCACCTTATTCACTTAAGTGGTCAGCAGATAGTGGCTTCCTGCAAGATCCTCGTTTCTCAAGTTATGGAGTTCTTGCACCTAAGTCTAAAGCGGATTTTGCCTTCCTCCTTCACGGTTTTTACCACCTCAAGCATAATGGTGTCATGGCTATCGTACTTCCTCACGGAGTTCTCTTTCGAGGAGCAGCCGAGCAGAAGATTCGCCAGCACCTGCTAGAAGAAGGCGCTATTGATACAGTTATCGGCTTGCCAGCAAATATCTTCTACAATACCTCTATCCCGACAACCATTATTATCCTTAAAAAGAATCGCACCAATAAGGATGTCTTCTTTATCGATGCCTCAAAAGAGTTTGAAAAAGGGAAAAATCAAAACAATATGACCGAAGATCATATTGCCAAGATTTTGGAGACCTATCAAAAACGCGAGAATGTCGAGAAGTTTGCTCATCTAGCCAGTTTTGGAGAGATTGTCGAAAATGACTACAACCTCAACATTCCACGCTATGTCGATACCTTTGAAGAAGAACCAGTTGTTCCCCTAGCCGACCTCGCAGACCAACTCGCAGAGATTGATAAAGAGATTGGACAAGTAGAAGCCAGACTCGCACACATGCGCAGCCAGCTAGTAGGCACAACACCAGAAGCCCAAGCAGAATTAACCGCCTATCTTGAAAAGTTGAAAGAGATTTAGGGACTTGTGAGAATACTCTGCTAAAAATTTAGAAAAATAAAATGACAGTAGAAAATCTATTGTCATTTTTGGTTATCTATTGCTCAAGTAGAAAGCGAATTAAAACTAAACTAAAAGGATTGAGTCCTGTACAACACAGAATTTAATCCTTAACATAAAGATAATGACTAACTTTTTGAGAAGTAATGTTATTTTACTAAAATAAGTAAAGTGTGTATTATTTTCGTGAAGTAAAATGAGGATGAACTTCAATATAAAATTATTGATGAAAAATTACTATTATTACTAGATAAAATTGATAGTGAACTCCCGAAGTAAAAGAGTGTTGTACTATAACTGGAATTTAAAAGTTTTATAAATATTAAATACAGATTAGACATAAACTTTAATATTGCTCATATAATTCAATGTAGCTATAAATAGTAATTTTGCTTATAATAATTTTAATTTCTTTTAAACTATATCTTTTACTCATATTTCTAGTTGAGAAGTGATTTTCTTATATTAGTTTCTTTTTTTATAATCGTTAATTATTTGATCAATGAATTTTAAATAGTAAGTGTTTATTATATCTTTATCATTCCAAAATCTATCATAATCTTCTCTATTGTAGTATTTAGCATAGTCATATTCATATTTATCCTCAAATTGTTCAAAATATATATTAGTTGGTATTAATTTTGTTCGTGATTTACCTGTATTATAATCTGAAGAATAATCTGTTGCATAAACTTGAATATTAGAGAGATTATTTTGTGTTTTACTTGTATTATTGATGAAAATTGTGAAAATAACAAGATTCATTTTATCGTATCCGGAGTCAATATCATTAGTATTGATTTGTAAATTATTTTCACTTATTCTATTAGCAATATCAATGTTTAAATTTGGTCCAAATTCAACATGATTATTTGAAAAGTAATTACTAAAAGGATTTTTATCTGTATTAAAGTTAATATGCCCAATTTTTCCTTTTGATTTACCTGTTAGTTGAAATCTCATATCTAATCCTTCCATAGGTATAGATAGACTATGTGTAGATATATAATCATCGAAATAGTCCGAATGAGAATTTGAAGAAAGAATCATATATGACCGTATATATACAGTCGTATCTTTCATATCATCGCTTCCATAATTATATATGGAGAATATGTCATCATCTTTAGTCCATCCAACTGGATTATTTAGTACAAAGGAGTATGATGGTTTTCTTGTTACATATTGATAGAACGGGACAATAGCAGTAGTGAGAAGACTGACCAAAATCGGTACAATTACAGTACTTTGATTATAAAATTTTAATATTCTACTCATTTTTATACCTCATATAATAATTTGGAGACTAGTAGATTTCTTATTTTGTGAAATATTCAAATACAGATTCGTATAAATTATAATATATAGTATCTTCCATAAAATATATTACTTAATATGGTTTTTTGATTAAAAATCTAATCTATATGTTTACTAAAAGAAAATATGATTACTTTATCTTTTATGATTTTTTTCAAAAGTTTGAATGATAGTTTATTCGTATTAAAAATATCGGGCCATTTATTCGAAATATAGTTCCTGATAACTTTATGTTTCAGTAAGTTCATCAATCTGACATATTAATTTATAAATATTTTTTTATTGCTTCAATTACCTATCAAATATAAAATAGTGCATGGGAAAAGTTTGTATCAAAAATTCTTTATTATCATTATACCATGATTCGACACTATTTTATTTTCATTAAAAACGGAGGTTAGGTGTATAATGGTTTTAAAATTATAAAAAGGTATCAGTTGTTTTGTCCACAAACTAGATATGCGTTTTATAAAATATTTGGTCAGCTTTTTTTAAATTCCAAAATTGAGAAATTTTTAGATTCTTTATGTTAAGCAATCTTCAAAATATAGAATAGACTTACTTCACAATTAACTTTAAACTGTTTATCAATAGTTAAGTGAAAATTATCAGTTTTAATTTTAAATACCCTAAATGGGTAGCTATGTAAAACGACCATCTAATTTATTTCACAAAAAATATAGTCAAAAAAGTAGTCATTCGAATGATTTCCCTTGCAATATACTGAAATTAATAAAAAGAAAAAACGCTTGAATGCGTTTTTCTTCTGTATTGATTCGTATTGAATGCTTACTTAACTTCGGTGAAGAAGATGTTGTTTTAAAGGTATGTAATGATATTTGAAAACCTTGATTTGATAGCATTTCTACCTAAAATAAAATAAATGGTAAATAGAGAAATATGAATTTATTGAAATTTAATCAGTTAGGAATCAGTTACGATAAATTAATATTCTTTGGAAATCAGAATATAGCACTTATTAGTATTGCTTTATCATAGGTTAGATATTTTCTTAATTAGATAAGGGCGTTGTAGTTTCAATTTATGGAGTACATTAGTTTGTAGAAGTACTAAACAAAATTACTCGTTATGATAGTTCATCAAAGGTATTATATCAGATGTACAAAGTGTGTAGAGAAGTTTTTGGATAGGAATTACTTGAAAAGTATGTGTTTTTATGATATATATTATGTAGGAGGAATATTATGGCGAAATTAACAAATTTTTATTTGAATAAACAGAATGAAATTAATTTACCAAGACTAGCTAAGTTTTTTAAAGAAAAAAATATGCTTGAAAGAGAGAATAGGACTTGGGTGATTAATCTAGCGATAAAGGAACTTTTTGAAAGTCTGGAGTCTGAGATTATAGATTTTGAAAATAATAATTAATTGACGCACTGAGCGTCTTTTTTTTGCAACAATAAATATATATTCATGTATCTAATATGTAATACATATGCAACAAAGATGTAATGTTGCCCCCCTTGATTTTTGTCTCCCGGCATGATATGATATAACCATGATTTACACTTGATACATACTTGATGTATACAAGAAATATACTTTTAAAATGAGGTTGTGAATATGAGTAACAGTCGAGCTTCTCCATTCAAGATATAATTCAAAAATAAGCTATATTTAATTTTAAAATTTTAATTTAAGGAGAAAGAAAATATGAAAACATTTAAAGAACTGGTTGATATTGAGGGAATGGTCTTTCCTAATTCTCATGGGGTGAAACGTGTACAGAGGTTTAATCCAGACGAGTCACCATGCTTTCTTTTAGACGATGAATCTAGGGAGTTACTTATGAGAAAATTACCATTTGATAAAATTAATGAACCAACTTTGAAAAAATTTGCTGAGAATATTATTGTATTAAATCGTCAAAAGCATCGTGTATCTGATAAATCTAGAATGGTATTGATGAATGAGGCTAACTACAGCTATAGTGGTGAATCATTCTATACTACTATTGTCGAATATTATTAACTTTGGTAGGAGAGGTTTTCTCTCCTCCGTTATTTTACTTATAAACAAGGAGAACAAAAAATATGTTTAAAAATTTTTGTCAAAATGCTTTTATAAGCCTATATTTCATAGTGTCAACGCTAGGAGGCTTTTCTGCGCATCTAGATTTCCGTTCATTCTCCCCTTATCAATCAGTCAAAATAGCTTTATGCTTGGGGGTTATATTAATTTTATTGCAACTTCCAATGATGTTTGCTAAATTATTAGAGGTTTTGGAAATCAAAAAAGGTGAGACGAATGAATGATATCAGACGAATGAGATTATCTTTTTGCGTTTTTATAATTCTAATGGGGCTTTCGGTTTTTATCTTCCATCCTATTGGCGAAGGGATTTCTTTAATGTGTACTATTATAGCCACCCCATTTTTATTTACATTTGCCTTTTATTTCTTAAAAATCAAGCTAAGAAATTTATATATTACCATCAAGGATTTTATAGAAAAATTTAGATAGGTATAATATGTTAAAAATTAAACAAACAGCCTCTTTGTCAGAAAATTATATTATTACTAGTTCGACATTAAGGAACATCAAATGGTTTACTATAGTATTTTTGAGCATAATATCCCTACTTTCTAGTACTATGTTTTTCAAATTGTTGTTTATTCAGTTAGTAATATTATTTATTGGTCTAATTACGACTTATCATATCGGAAATAAAATTAAAGAATGGACTCAGCGTGTTGAACCTCTATTAATCATTAGAGAAAATCTTTTGTTTATGATTCGTAGAAACTCCTTTCTTTTTACATCAACAAAAGATGGCGCTATTCTTCGTTCAGCTAAATTTAATTATCAATTGAATGACGTTTCAATTGTAGTCCAAGCATTGAAATCTGGTGATGAATTCTCAACAGAGATGGATAATTTAGATGTTCTCCTAAGTAGCGCTTTAGGAATAAGTTTATCGTCTAGAGAAGTTTATGCAACATATGTAGAATATGTTTTTGTGTATAGACCGCCTGAACGTCAGCATATTACATCTCTTTCTTTTAAGGAAGATAGTTTAGAAATCCCAGTTTATGGTGATTTGATAGTAAATCTCAGAAATAACTTCTCTATGCTCGTGAGTGGAGCTAGTGGAGCGGGGAAATCGTATTTTACGTATTTTTGGTTGACTCGTTTTATATCTAAGACGGTAAATGGGCAACGTGCTAAAATATTTGTTATAGATCCTAAACAAGCAGAGTTATATAAGCTGTGCAAAGTTAGTGGAATGCCTTCCACTAATTATGGTGCTAGTAAGGCTGACGCATTTAGAATAGTTAGGCTTTTTCTAGAAGAAATGGAAGATAGAATGAATATTTATAATAAGAGTTCTGCATTCAACTCTGTAGGTGTAGATATTGGACTTCCACCTGCTCTTCTAGTTATTGAGGAGTATTCCTCTTTAGTCGCGTCTTTGAATTCTAGGGAGAAGACAGATTTTGAAAATATGGTATCGATTATTGCTCAAAAATCTAGGTCTTTATCTATGGGGGTCTGTATTGTGATGCAACAGCCTCGTTCCGATAGCCTTTCTACGAATATCAGAGAACAGCTTGTAAATGCTATATTCCTTGGAAGTCACCCGAGTAAGGAATGTAGTAATATGATGTTTGGCACGGCAGATGTACCCAATGTTAAGAAAGATAAGGGAGTAGGACTTTACTCTATAGAGCGTGAGCATCCTAAGGAATTTCAAGCCCCAATTTTTGACAGAGATGTATTTGAGACAATACTCCCAGTATGGGAATGTGCTGCTAAAGATTATAAGAAGGATGAAGAATGTGTGAAGTAGAAATCATTGTGAAGCTAGGAAATGGAAATGTTATGAATATGACTCATATGTTTATTATTGATGAGCTGGAATAAAAGGAGATATTTAATAATATGATTTTAAAACATATCTGTGAAGTATGCGGAAAGATAGAGGTTATTGATTCTGATTTAGCTTTTGATGAGGGATGGGATTATCCTCCTAGAATGGGTAGTTTTAGGATTTTATCCCCAAGAATCTGCAATAATTGTGATGTCGAAAATACTGTGTGGTTTGCGCTGACAGTTGATGGTAAGGCTCTAGATGAGCTATCAACAAAGCAAATAGATGTATTAATGAGGATAAATAATGAACCGTTGAGTATCTTACCAAACTCAGACGACGGTCTTTCGAACTAGCAAAATAGGGACGATTGCCCAGGAGGGGCAGAATCGAGCGGAGCGTTCCTCTTTTTGCTAGGAGAAAGAGCCAACCGACTGCTTTGCAGGAGGTCAGAAAAACAGCCCCAGTACTAATAGGGGGTGCACACATACATGAAATGTACTCTAAACCCTTGGTACGTAAGGGGTTACGGCTTGCTAGTTGTACCAAGAGGTCGCAAACTCTTGGGAGAGTAAGGATGAGAGGTGTTTTCATGTAGGATACGGAATTAAGGAGAAAAAATATGGTTTACAATATGACAGATACAAACATTAAAATTGGATTGCTTGACCTTGAAATGTCACAGTTTGATATTCCTAAGAAAGTAGTGATTTTGTCAGTTAGGGTGAGCAACAAATACAAAGAAATCAACGGCGAAAACGTGAAGACAGATGAAGTAAGTAAAATTACTTCTACTGTGCTTGACGCTGACAAAGTGAAAGTTCTAACTGAAATGGGAATTTCTACTGATGACTTAAAAGCGATTAACCTAGAAATTATCGGAAATCTGGATAAGATTGCAAAACTTGCTCAAAATGATTCTTTGTTGAATGTTTCTGTTGAATTGATTCGGCCTAAGGTTCGACTAGCTTGGAACATGGCTAGAAGTAATTGGGCGGGTGTAAAAATTGTGTGTGAGGATATTAAAATTCTAGGAGAATAATCCTATGAATACTGTTAGAATAGATTATTTTGCTGTGACAGTTAAGGATGTTCCGCCAGACAGAGTTCTGACAGACATCCTTCTGATTCCTCTTGAAAACTTTTCCTTGAATGATTGGGGCATAAATAAGTATAAGCAACATTATTCTTGTTCAGAAATTAAGGTGTATTTTAATGCTGATAGGCTTTCTATGGGTGTATTTATTGAATTAAAAGGGCAAGGTTGTCGTCAATATGAAGAATTTTTAAACAGTAACGAAAATAATTGGATTGCCTTAATTACTCGTTTATACCAGTATAATGTTAATTTCACTCGTTTAGATATTGCCCACGACATATTTGACGGTAGCTTAGATGTTCAACGGATATATGACTATTGCAAGAAAGGATTATGTATCTCGAAAGCAAAACACTTTGAATATCATGAGAAATCAGTTCTAGATTCTGGTGAGCGTGTAGGAGAAACAGTTGCAATAGGTTCACGAGGTAATCAGCAGTGGTGCATATATAATAAACGCATGGAGCAACTTGGTAAGCAAGAGCTTGTAGAAGTTCCGTCTTGGATTCGCGCAGAGCTTAGATGTTGGCAGGAAAAGGCTAATATAATTGCAGAGCAGTTATTTTTAAAACGTCCCTTATCGTCAATCTATTTTGAAGCTATCAATGGTCATTATCGCTTTGTTCGTCCAAATGCGACAGATAGCAATCATTCGAGAAGAAAAAAAGTCAAGTGGTGGATAGATTATCTAGGAACTGAAAACCAGACAGTTCTTAGTATTACAAGGGCTAAAACGACATTACGGCAGTCTGAGGCTTGGACAGAGAAACAAGTTGCGAAAACATTAGCAAAAGTCTATATTGCAAAGTATCAGGCCTATGATGTTCAAAAGGCAGAGGAATACATTCAAAGCTTACTTAAAGAGGGGCTTTCGAGGATAACTGATAACGATGAAAAGGATATAGAGCAATATGTAAGAGAGCAGAATAGTTCTCAATTTTGGGGACAAAAAAAGACGACTTGAAAATAAGTCGCCTCTAAAAATTAACTAACTAGATTATAGCATAAGAAAGGAAAGTATTCCAATGATAGAGCTTAAGACAAAGTCAGACTATGATTTAACTAAAAATTGGTATCGGAAGAAAGAATTTTTAGATGAACTTTGGAAGGGTATGAAATTACCTACATTGGATCACTACATTCGTCAAATGAGAAATAGTCCATATTCTTTTGGAATTTGTGGAACTCATGGGAATGTCTTTATTCATGCGGAGGTATTTAAAGATTGGTTTGATTATAAGATTTTCCATGAAAATGAGGCAGTTATAGCTTAGTATAAGGGGGTAAAAATGAAGGTAGGTAAGACTACTCGAGTTCTAACTGTTTATCAATGGAAACCAGACCCTTCTAAAAAGGGCAACGTGCTTGTTAAGTTTGCAATGAGATATACTCATCCTTTGATAACAAAAAGTCGTTATAAGTACCTTACAAGGGGAGAAAATAAAGGGTGGTATACGACTAAGGCAATACCAACAGGAAAAGACAGTAAGGGACATGAGAAGTTACTTATTTCTGATATAAAGAATAGTCAGCTGATTACAAAAGTTTCAAAGATATTAAATGAAATGATTGATGAAACCGTATTAGATTTGACTGGAGAAAAACCAAAGAAATTAGAGCCTAGTAAAACTTTATGCCTCAAAGAGATAGCTAGACCGTATGATGAAAACAGTGAATTATACGGTTTAGCTTTTAAGTGGTGGGTCAATCGTGTTAAGCCTGCCAAGAATACTCTAAAGACTAGAGTTAGTGTTTATAACCAGCATATTTCCCCATATTTCAACGAAAATATGAGCCTTAAACAGTTCTGTATGGAACAGGAAAAAATGCAAGATATTATAAATAATGCAAGTGAGGGAACTTCAAAGAACATTCATATCTATCTTAAAATGATATTTGATTGGGCGGTAGAACAAGGAGAATTGACAGCGTCGCAACACCCTATTTTGAATAAGAGGGTTAAGCGTAAGACACTAACAAGTGCAGAAGAGCAGGCGAAACTTAGGGAAGATATAGCTGAAAAATATCTTGAAGTTGAAGAGGCTAATCAAGTATTTAAAATTATTGAAAACTGGACTAAGCGACATAATAATGAACTAGTTGCTGATGTACTCAGAATTATCTACTTGACAGGTATGAGACCGAGTGAAGCATTAGGTTTGAATGAAGATGTTCTAGATTTCAAGAATAAACTCATTAAGGTTCATTGGCAGAGGGCAAGCCATAATAAGACTGACAAAGAAATGGCAGAAGAAGGCTTGCGTGATGAGAAGGAACGATATAGAGCAATTTTAAAAACTAAAGAAAGCGTTAGAACTATTCCGATGTCACCAAAAGTAGAACAAATTTTACTTAAATATATTGAAAGAAATAAGTTTCAGGCGAGATTTAATCCGACTTATCATGATATGGGATATATTTTTACTAGGGTATACATAAAAGGGAAGAACCAGCAGGGCAGTCCATTGTATCATACAGAAATTTCAATGTTCTTAAGAGGTGGAACTAGTCAGTCTGCTAAGTATAATAAGAAAAGTGGAAAATCCTATAAGGATATTGATGACCTAGTTGATTTTGGTAGGCCTGTTCACATAGTTCCCCATATGTTCCGACATAGTTTTGTTTCAGTCATGGCTGATAAGAATGTAAGCTTAAACGTTATTCGAGAGTTTGTGGGACATTCGGAAGATAGTAGAGAAATAGAAAAAATCTATCTTCATGTTATGCAAAAAGGAAAACATAAGATTGAACAAGCTATGATAGATTTGTCTAAAATAATCTCTTGATTATTATAATCAGTTAAAATTCAGTTATTTTGCTAAACTTAAAAGAAAAAGCCTTAGAAATGTTGATTTCATAGGCTTTCTGTATGTTGTATTACTTAACTTCTGTAAACACAACGTGTTTGCGAAGTTTTGGTGAGTATTTCTTCAATTGAAGACGGTCTGGAGTGTTACGTTTGTTTTTAGAAGTAAGGTACAAGCGTTCACCAGATTCTTTGTGTTCAAGTGTAATATTTACGCGCATGGTATCTCCCTTCTATTATTCAGCTGATGCAGCTTTAGCGATTTTACGTCCTTTGTAGTATCCTTTAAGTGATACACGGTGAGAACGTGAGTAATCTCCAGTAGTTTCGTCAAAGTTTACAGATGGAGCTGTTACTTTGTAGTGTGTACGACGTTTGTTTTTCTTCGCTTTTGAAGTGCGACGTGCAGGTACTGCCATTTTGATTTCTCCTTTAGGTATTTATATTCGATTCAATCTACTGATTTTCATCAACCATACTAGGATAACACATTTTTTTTGTAAAGTAAAGTTACTTGACAAAAAAAGATAAAAAAATTCTCCTGTCAGACCTAGCAGACAGGAGAAGGTGTTAAATATCAATCTCAAATGGTTCGTCAATGGTTTCTGATACGTATTTTCCATCTTTCTTCCGTTGTTTGACACATTCTGTAAGGAGATATTCGATTTGCCCATTGACTGAACGAAAGTCATCTTCTGCCCATGATGCGAGTGCAGCGTATAACTTTGTTGAGAGTCGAAGGGGGATCTGCTTTTTTTAGCTTCAACCATCTTTAGTAAAGACTTCCTGTGTTGACAATTGGTTGTGCATCATGATTGCCACAGAGGACGACTAGGAGATTTGAAACCATAGCAGCTTTTCGTTCTTCGTCAAGCTCTACCAATTCCCCTTCATTGAGCCGTTCTAGTGCAATTTCAACCATTCCTATTATTTGATATCTAAATGATATCACTTTAATTTATAAAGTCAATAGAAGGTTGAAAAATAATCACTAAAAACTTTCAGCCCAATAATTTCTTTTAAAAGGTGAGATTATATTGTGCTCAAATACTCTTTTATTCTTATAATTTTTACACTATAATTGTAGTTAGAAAGGAAGAGAAATGTTTGATTATAGAGCACTAGTTATTTTGATGACTTTGATGGATCATTGTGAGCTATCATTATATGAATTATCTGTTAAGGTGAGCTTACCTATAAAGGAAGTCAAAGAAGGAATAGATTATTTAGTGCCTTATCTAGCTAATAAAGGGATAGTACTGGATAAAAAACAAGGTCGCTATAGTTTATCAAATCGTACGAAGCAGTCTTTGACAGATATTATTAAGTCGGATGAATTGGTTTTACCAAAGTCGACTCGCTTAGCATTAATCTATCTTTACACTTTTTGCCGATTAGATTTTATATCGAATAATCATTACCAAGACTTTTTGAAAGTAAGTAAGAATACAACCTTATCTGATATTCAATCATTAAGAAAGATTATGTTAGATAATGATTTGGAGCTAGGGTACAGTAGAGCAAAAGGTTATACTTTACACGGTTCAGAGTGGAATAAGCACCGTTTAGCTTTTCAAATGGTTAGTGAGTTGCTGGAATCCTCCATAGGGATTTGGGGGTTGGATTATGTTTTATCTAGTTGGGGGTATTCATTAACTTATGATTTGATTGATCAGGTAGTTAAAGATTATTATGAAAAGCTACAGATAGTACCTATTGTTAATCAATTAAAAGTTTGCCTTTTCGGTTTAGTATTCATTATATGTAGGTATCAAAGGGATGTTGAAAGAGTATGTCTTTCAGAGACATTAGTATCTCCTATTATTCAAGATATAACGACTATTTTATTGGATACAGTAGTTGATTTGGGAATTATAGATACGGTATTTTCAGAGGATGATTATCGCTATATCACAGTTTTATTATCAAGTTGCTTTGAAGGTGAAGTAGATGTTGCTCCGGTTTACTTTAATCAATTAACAGAGGCTATTATAAGTAGAATGGAAGATATTTCTTTGTTACATTTTAAACAAAGGGAAGTATTGAGAGAAAATCTTCGCCGCCATCTTATACCGGCTTACTATAGATTAAAGTTCGGCTTACCTAGTTCAAATGAATATGTGTTGCATGTTAAAGAACATTATCCTGATTTATTTGAACTAGTAAAAGATTCTTTGACTCCCTTGATGGACGCTATTGACAAGCCCATACCTGATAGTGAAACAGCATATTTTGTTATCCATTTTGGAGGATATTTAAAGAAAGCAGACAATTTGCCTCAAAAATGTTATAAAGCAGCAATTATCTGTCCTAATGGAATTAGTTCTTCATTGATGATAAAAGAGAATCTATTAGCATTATTCCCTCAAATTGAGTTTATAGGAACCTCAAAGATTGATGATTTATATGCGAAAACTAGTAGTGACTATGATATGGTTTTTTCTACTATAAAGGTGGATACAGAGAAGCCAAATTATCTAGTTTCTGTTATGATGACGGAAGAACAAACAACGCAGTTAGTTGAATTGGTATCAAAAGATTTCCCAGATACAGGTTATCGAGATATTGAGCTTAATCAGATAATTAGCATAGTAAGACGATATAGTGTAATCACACAAGAATTAGAGTTAAAATTAGCATTAAAGAGGTATCTCTATCAAGAAATGAACAGAAAGGAAGTGTTACCATTGTTAGAAGAATTAATTACAAAAGAAACTTATCAGGTTAGTTCGGAAAAATTAGGATGGAAGGAGGCAATTCGTTTAGCAGCTAAACCGCTTTTGGATCAACATAAGATAACTGAGAACTACCCTGAGGCAATGATTCAAAAAGTAGAAGAGTTTGGGCCTTTTATTAATTTAGGGAAGGGAGTAGCAATTCCTCACGCTCGGCCAGATGAAGGTGTGAATGAAATAGGAATGTCAATGTTAGTTTTGGAAGAACCGATTTATTTATTGGATAATCCAGAACAAGAGGTAAGATTGTTGATTTGTATTGCAGCTATTGATAATGAGAGTCATTTAAAGGCTTTGTCACATTTAACAACAATTTTAAGAGATAAAAATCATGTTCAAACTTTAATATCATCAAAAAACTATGATGACATTGAAATGATAATTAAACAGGAGGATTAGATAATGTTAAAAATTGGTACAGCTTGTGGTTCAGGATTAGGTTCAAGTTTTATGGTACAGATGAATATTGAATCTGTATTGAGTGATTTGAATGTTTCAGATGTAGAAGTTGAACACTATGATTTAGGTGGAGCAGATCCAAATGCAGCTGATATTTGGATTGTTGGTCGTGATTTAGCTGATTCAGCTAGTCATCTTGGAGATGTTCGTATCTTAAATAGTATTATTGATATGGATGAACTACGAGAATTAATTACTAAACTTTGTGAAGAAAAAGGACTTATTTAGGAGGCTAGCGTCATGATGAAGTTCATATTGGATATTGTTAGTACACCAGCTATTTTAGTAGCTTTAATTGCAATCTTAGGATTAGTTCTTCAGAAGAAGAAATTACCTGATATTATTAAAGGTGGAATTAAGACCTTTGTTGGTTTCTTAGTTGTATCTGGTGGTGCAGGAATTGTACAAAATTCTTTGAATCCATTTGGTACCATGTTTGAACATGCTTTTCATTTATCTGGAGTTGTACCGAATAATGAAGCAATTGTAGCTGTAGCTTTAACCACATATGGCTCAGCTACTGCAATGATTATGTTTGCAGGTATGGTATTCAATATCTTAATTGCTCGTTTTACTCGATTCAAATATATCTTTTTAACAGGGCACCACACTCTATATATGGCGTGTATGATTGCGGTCATTTTATCAGTTGCTGGCTTTACAAGTTTGCCTCTTATCTTACTAGGAGGATTAGCACTTGGTATTATTATGAGTGTTTCCCCGGCATTTGTGCAAAAATATATGGTTCAATTAACTGGAAATGACAAGGTGGCTTTAGGTCATTTCAGTTCTTTGGGATATTGGTTAAGTGGTTTCACTGGTAGCCTTATCGGTGACAAATCAAAATCAACAGAGGACATTAAATTCCCAAAGAGTTTAGCTTTTTTACGTGATAGTACTGTTAGTATTACTTTATCTATGGCAGTTATTTACATTATTGTAGCTATCTTTGCAGGGTCAGAATATATAGAAAAAGAAATCAGTAATGGTACAAGTGGTCTAGTTTATGCTTTACAATTAGCAGGTCAATTTGCAGCAGGTGTATTTGTTATTTTAGCAGGTGTTCGCCTTATTTTGGGTGAAATTGTTCCAGCCTTTAAAGGTATTTCAGAGCGTCTTGTACCTAATTCAAAACCTGCTTTGGATTGTCCGATTGTTTATACTTATGCACCTAATGCAGTCCTAATTGGATTTATCTCTAGTTTTGTTGGTGGTTTAGTAAGTATGGCAATTATGATTGCTTCAGGAACGGTTGTCATCTTACCAGGCGTTGTGCCTCATTTCTTCTGTGGAGCGACTGCAGGTGTCATTGGGAATGCATCTGGTGGTGTTCGTGGAGCCACTATTGGAGCATTTTTACAAGGTATTTTAATTAGTTTTCTTCCAGTCTTTTTAATGCCAGTTTTGGGAGGACTTGGTTTCCAAGGGTCAACTTTCTCAGATGCAGATTTTGGTCTATCAGGAATTATTTTAGGAATGTTGAATCAATTTGGCTCACAAGCAGGCATTGTTATTGGTCTTGTTCTTATTCTAGCAGTTATGTTTGGAGTATCCTTTATTAAAAAGCCATCTGCAAAGGAGGAATAAGGGATGATTTTAAGTGAAAATAGAGAAGATGAGTTAAGAAAATTTGCAACAAAAATCCGATTAAATACTCTTAGAACATTGAATCATCTTGGATTCGGCCATTATGGAGGGAGTCTGTCTATAGTAGAAGTTTTAGCAGTGCTTTATGGTGAAATAATGCCGATGACTCCAGAAATATTTGCGTCACGAGATAGAGATTATTTTGTTTTATCCAAGGGACATGCTGGACCAGCTTTGTACAGCACACTCTATTTGAATGGTTTCTTTGACAAAGAATTCTTACATTCTTTAAATACAAATGGAACCAAATTACCGTCTCATCCTGATAGAAATCTAACGCCGGGCATAGATATGACAACTGGCTCTTTAGGACAGGGAATTAGTGTTGCAACCGGACTTGCATATGGTCAGAGAATAAGAAAAAGTCCCTTTTATACCTATGCTATTGTTGGAGATGGTGAGTTAAATGAGGGACAATGTTGGGAGGCTATACAGTTTGCTTCTCATCAACAGTTATCTAATTTAATTGTATTTGTAGACGATAACAAAAAACAATTAGATGGTTTTACAAAGGATATTTGTAATCCAGGTGATTTTGTAGAAAAATTCTCAGCATTTGGGTTTGAATCCATTAGGGTCAATGGTTCAGATATTAGAGAAATTTATGAAGGGATTATCCAATTAAAACAGTCAAATAATTCATCCCCTAAGTGTATTGTATTAGACACTATTAAAGGTCAAGGAGTTCGAGAGCTGGAAGAAATGAAATCCAATCATCATCTTCGCCCTACTGTAGAGGAGAGACAAATGTTAACTTCAGTTGTAGAAAGATTAAGTCAGGAATTGGAGGAAACAGAATGATGAGAAGTACGAAAGAATTACGACATGTGTATAGAGATTTCCTTCTAGAAGCTAACCAAAGTTATTCTGATATAGTAGTTTTAGAAGCAGACTTGTCAAGTTCGATGGCTACTAATAATCTTGAAAAGGACTTTGGAGACCGTTATGTGAATGTTGGGATCATGGAAGCAGAAATGGTCGGGCTTGCAGCAGGTTTATCTATTCAGGGGTTTAGACCTTATCTTCATACATTTGGCCCTTTTGCTTCACGAAGAGTATTTGATCAATTATTTATTTCTCTTGGGTACGCACAATTGGATGCCACTGTGATTGGCTCAGATGCAGGAGTAACGGCAGAGATGAATGGTGGAACACATATGCCATTTGAAGAAATTGGATTGTTACGTTTAATTCCTAAATCAATCATTTTTGAAGCAACTGATGATATCCAATTTCGTGAAATCTTGAACCAGACATTAGAATTAAAAGGACTAAAATATATTCGAACAATTAGAAAAGCTCCAGAGGCTGTATATCAAGGTGGAGAAGATTTTTCTAAAGGCTACATTGAGTTAAGACACGGTGAAGATGTTGTAATAGTTGCTTCTGGCATAATGGTTGCTCCAAGTATTCGAGTTGCGGATGAACTGTCTAAATTAGGTTATTCAGTAGGTGTGATAGATTTATTTAGAATCAAACCGATACCAGAACAGATAAAAACAATGTTAAGCGGAAAAACTATATTTACTGTAGAAAACCACAATCAGATAGGTGGAATTGGCAGTGCTTTATGTGAATTATTCTCTGATGATGGAATAACAAAAATTCATCGGATGGGTGTTCAAGAAAGATTCGGTCAAGTAGGGAAAATGGATTATCTTCTTAATGAGTATGGTTTGAGTGAATCGAATATAAAAGAGAAAGTTTTAGCGTTTTATAATGCAAGATAGATATTAAATACACTTATCTGAAAGAACTTCTGTAAAAATTACATTACGTTATTTAAAGCGAGCGGATTAAAAGCATATTCTGGTAATCAGAAAGTGCCCTGATCCGCTTTGTTGTTTTTAATTTAAAATGTTTATATGTGTATAGAATTTTCTGAAAATTCAAGAATTTTCTTCTGTTCATTGCCTTTAAAATGTGCTATAATAGTAAAAACTGAAATGGGAGGGAACAAATGACTGAATTAGCTAAACGTCATCGCAGTAGCATTTATGATAGTATGGTTAAATCACCAAACCGTGCTATGCTTCGTGCGACTGGTATGACAGATAAGGACTTTGAAACACCGATTGTGGGAGTGATTTCGACTTGGGCGGAAAATACACCATGTAACATCCACTTGCATGATTTTGGGAAATTGGCTAAAGAGGGTGTCAAATCTGCAGGCGCTTGGCCTGTGCAGTTTGGGACTATCACTGTAGCGGACGGGATTGCCATGGGAACGCCTGGTATGCGTTTCTCTTTGACATCTCGTGATATCATCGCGGACTCCATCGAAGCGGCTATGGGTGGTCACAACGTGGATGCCTTCGTCGCTATCGGTGGCTGTGACAAGAACATGCCTGGATCTATGATTGCTATTGCAAATATGGATATTCCAGCTATTTTCGCTTATGGTGGAACCATTGCACCGGGAAATCTTGATGGCAAAGACATCGACTTGGTTTCTGTTTTTGAGGGTATCGGAAAATGGAACCACGGTGACATGACAGCTGAGGACGTGAAACGTCTTGAGTGTAATGCTTGCCCTGGCCCTGGTGGCTGTGGTGGTATGTACACTGCTAATACCATGGCGACTGCTATCGAAGTTCTCGGTATGAGTTTGCCAGGCTCTTCATCTCACCCAGCTGAATCGGCTGACAAGAAAGAAGACATCGAAGCAGCAGGACGTGCTGTTGTTAAGATGTTGGAGCTCGGTCTCAAACCATCAGATATCTTGACTCGTGAAGCCTTTGAAGATGCTATCACTGTAACTATGGCTCTCGGTGGTTCTACAAATGCCACTCTTCACTTGCTTGCCATTGCCCATGCTGCCAATGTTGACTTGTCACTTGAGGACTTTAATACAATCCAAGAACGTGTGCCTCACTTGGCTGACTTGAAACCATCTGGTCAGTATGTCTTCCAAGACCTCTACGAAGTCGGTGGTGTGCCTGCGGTTATGAGATATCTCTTGGCAAATGGTTTCCTTCATGGAGACCGCATTACATGTACTGGTAAGACTGTTGCTGAGAACTTAGCTGACTTTGCAGATCTTACACCAGGTCAAAAAGTCATCATGCCACTTGAAAATCCAAAACGTGCAGATGGTCCGCTTATCATCTTGAACGGGAACCTTGCTCCTGACGGTGCGGTTGCCAAGGTATCAGGTGTTAAGGTCCGTCGTCACGTTGGTCCAGCTAAGGTCTTTGACTCAGAAGAAGATGCTATTCAGGCTGTTCTGACAGATGAAATCGTTGATGGCGATGTAGTCGTTGTTCGTTTCGTTGGACCTAAGGGTGGTCCTGGTATGCCTGAGATGCTCTCACTTTCATCAATGATTGTTGGTAAAGGTCAAGGAGACAAGGTTGCCCTCTTGACGGATGGGCGTTTCTCTGGTGGTACTTATGGTCTGGTTGTTGGACATATCGCCCCTGAAGCTCAGGATGGTGGACCAATTGCCTACCTTCGTACAGGTGATATCGTTACGGTTGACCAAGATACCAAAGAAATTTCCATGGCCGTATCCGAAGAAGAACTTGAAAAACGCAAGGCAGAAACAACCTTGCCACCACTTTACAGCCGTGGTGTCCTCGGTAAATATGCCCACATCGTATCATCCGCTTCACGCGGAGCCGTGACAGACTTCTGGAATATGGACAAGTCAGGTAAAAAATAAACTCATACTCTTCGAAAATCTCTTCAAACCACGTCAACGTCGTCTTGCCGTAGGTATGGTTACTGACTTCGTCAGTTCTATCTACAACCTCAAAACAGTGTTTTGAGCAGCCTGCGGCTAGTTTCCTAGTTTGCTCTTTGATTTTCATTGAGTATTAAAAAGCAAGCCAACTTTGGCTTGCTTTTTTTCATCTTCAAAAGTAATTTACCTGCTTAACGAGGTGGCAGTCCAAGGGCAATGCGGCCGTAGCGACTGATTCGTGTGATTTTCCAAGCAGGCGACCAGGTAACTTCAACCTTGACATCTTCGATACCCTCGATTTGTTTCAGACCTGCAACGATTTCAATAGGCAAGCTTTCGGCACAATCGCAGGCAGTATCGGTGAAGGTCATGACAATCTTACAGAGGCCTGTTTCGTCTATATTGATTTCATAAATCAGCCCTAGATTGTAAACATCCAATTCCACATCTGTATCAAAAACCTTCTCTAGTTTTTCGATAATTTGGTCTTGTAAGGCCAAAGCACGGTCATTGATTTTGATATCCTCTCTCATTACAGTCCCTCCACGTGATAAATATCCTCTATTTTCTCATAATTCTGACAATTTGGCAAGTTTTTGATGAATTTTCTGAAAAATATGATAAAATGAAGAAAATACTCAATCAAGGGGATGCCTATGGAGCAGATTGGAAAAGTCTTTAGACAATTGCGAGAGTCAAGAAATATCTCGCTTAGACAAGCAACTGGGGGACAATTTTCGCCGTCTATGTTGTCCCGATTTGAAACAGGTCAGAGTGAGCTTTCGGTGGAAAAGTTTCTATTTGCTCTGGGAAATATATCTGCCAGTGTAGAGGAAATCCTCTTTTTGGCGAGAGGTTTTCAGTATGATACAGATTCTGAGTTGAGAAAAGAAATCATAGATGTCTTGGATCCAAAGAATATAGCTCCGCTTGAGGACTTGTATCGCAGGGAGTATCAAAAGCATGCCCATTCTCACAATAAACAGAAACATATTCTAAATGCCATTATTATCAAGTCTTATATGAAGAGCATGGATGAAAGGGTAGAGTTAACAGCAGAGGAAGGGAAAGTTCTTCATGATTATTTGTTTTCTACCGAGATTTGGGGAATCTATGAACTCAATTTATTTTCAGTCAGTTCACCATTTCTATCTGTTTCTCTTTTCACTAGGTATGTTAGAGAGATGGTACGTAAATCTGATTTCCTAATGGAAATGTCTGGCAATCGAAACCTTTTTCACACTATACTATTGAATGGCTTTTTAGCCAGCATTGAGTGTGAAGAATTTACCAATGCCTCTTATTTTAAACGTGTTATCGAAGAGCATTTCTACAATGAAAATGAAACCTATTTCCGAATTGTCTATTTGTGGGCGGAAGGTCTCCTTGATAGCAAGCAAGGTAGAGTCAAGGAAGGCCAGAAAAAGATGGAAGATGCTGTCCATATTTTTGAGATGCTTGGCTGTAATAAATCTGCCGAATACTATAGAAATACGACCGATTGTTGAATATCTGCAAACTAAGAAAATCATTTGAAATTTTAAGCGATAGAATTGTTGACCTCTCTCGTGTCACTGGAGAAATTCTATCGTCTCTTTTTACTTATTTTTTTGTTGCATATATTCAAAAGTTTTTCCTCTAAAATTTCTAAGTGCTATACTATAGTCATACTTCACATAAAACTTCGAACAAGAAGGGAGATTACCTATGAAACTATTGTTTAGAAATCACGCTTATCGACTCTTGACTTTGTCACGCTTCTTCAATGCTTTTGGTGCTTCGATTTTCAACCTGGTCTTTATCGTCTATGCATCGACCTTGCCACAAGCCTCTTTTGCTGTTGCTATGGCGAATATTGTCATGATTATTCCGACTCTCTTTACAGTTTTTGTAGGGATTCGGGCAGATTACACGAGGGCCAAGGTCAAATGGATGGTCTATAGCGGTTTGTTTCAGGCGGTTTTATTTTTTCTAGTAGCCCTAGTTGTTCAGCAAGCTAGTCTCTTTGCCTTTTCTAGCCTGTGTTTAATCAATGTCATTAGTGATGTCATCAGTGATTTTGCAGGTGGTTTGCGCATGCCTCTCATTAAGGAAAAAGTAGCTGAAGATGATTTGATGGAGGCTTACTCTTTTTCCCAGTTCATTACCTATATTTCAGCTATTGGTGGTCAAGCTTTTGGAGTCTGGCTCTTAGGGCTATCGGTCAACAATTTTTCCCTCGTTGCGGGAATCAATGCCTGTTTCTTCCTAGTATCAGCCGTCATCCTCTTTTTAGGAAAAAGCAAATTGAGCCTGTCAATGTCATCTGCTGATGGTGAAATTCTAAAAAATGAGAAGCTTCCGATCAAAGAGCAGTTCCTAACGATTTATCGAAATTTACGTCTCGTTTTTCTTAAAGGTGGACAGAAAAACTTTGGTTTTATGCTCTGTGCTGTCTTGCTTATCAATGCCTTGGGTGGCGCTTTAGGAAGCATCTATAACATCTTCTTTTTGAGCCATTCTCTTTTGGACTTTTCTTACACAGAGGCATTATTTATCAGTCAAGTCTGTGCTTTGTTAGCAATCATCATCAGTAGCCTTACGGGCAATGATTATTTTGGGAAGCAGTCCTTGCCTAGATTGATGATGTGGGTGACCGTAGGACTCAGTCTAGTTGGTCTAGCTAATTTATTCAATCAAGTCGTACTTGGTTTACTATTTCTCTGTTCAACTCTGTATGTGTCTGGTAAAGTTCAACCAAAGATTAGTGCCATGCTCCTGAAAAATCTAGCTCCAGAGGTTCTAGCTCGTACTAGTAATTTTTTAGGTTTATTGTTCACCTTATCCATACCTGTGGGAACAGCCTGTTTTTCACTTGTAGCTGTATGGAATATACAGTTGACTTGGATGCTATTTGTTGGTCTCTCCTTGATAGCTATTCTTCTGACAGTTATTAATCTCAAAAATGATATCTAAATCCTAATTTTATTCATACTGTTTTAATCCCTCTATTTATGGTAAAATAAGACTATTAAGTTTAAAGAGGATTCCCTATGAAATTACAAAAACCAAAAGGAACGCAGGATATTTTACCTGCTGAGTCTGCCAAATGGCAGTACGTTGAGGGCTTTGCCCGTGAGATTTTCAAGCGCTATAACTATGCGGAAGTGCGCACACCTATTTTTGAGCACTATGAGGTCATCAGCCGCTCTGTCGGAGATACAACCGATATCGTAACCAAGGAAATGTACGATTTCTATGATAAGGGTGACCGTCATATCACACTTCGTCCAGAAGGAACTGCGCCCGTTGTCCGTTCCTATGTGGAAAATAAACTCTTCGCACCAGAAGTGCAAAAGCCAAGTAAGTTCTACTATATGGGCCCTATGTTCCGCTATGAGCGTCCACAGGCAGGACGTTTGCGCCAGTTCCACCAGATTGGTGTTGAGTGCTTTGGCTCTAGTAATCCAGCTACCGATGTGGAAACCATCGCTATGGCAGCTCATTTCTTGAAAGAAATCGGCATCCAAGGTGTCAAATTGCACCTCAACACGCTTGGAAATCCTGAGAGCCGTGCGGCTTATCGTCAGGCCTTGATTGACTATTTGACACCGCTTAAGGAGACTTTATCTAAGGATAGCCAACGCCGTTTGGAGGAAAATCCTCTCCGTGTCTTGGACTCTAAGGAAAAAGAAGACAAGGTAGCAGTAGAGAATGCGCCTTCTATCTTGGACTTCCTTGATGAAGAAAGCCAAGCACACTTTGATGCTGTGCGTCAGATGTTGGAAAATCTTGGAGTAGACTATATCATCGATACCAATATGGTGCGTGGTCTGGACTACTACAACCACACCATTTTCGAGTTTATCACTGAGATTGAGGGCAATGACCTGACAGTCTGTGCGGGTGGTCGTTACGATGGTTTGGTTTCTTACTTTGGAGGCCCGGAAACTGCTGGATTTGGTTTTGGACTTGGTGTAGAGCGCCTGCTTCTCATTCTTGAAAAGCAAGGTGTTGCTCTTCCTATCGAAAACGCCCTAGATGTCTATATCGCAGTCTTGGGTGATGGAGCAAATGTAAAAGCCCTAGAACTAGTCCAAGCTCTTCGCCAACAAGGTTTCAAAGCAGAGCGTGATTACCTTAACCGTAAACTCAAAGCTCAGTTCAAGTCAGCTGATGTCTTTGCGGCTAAGACCCTCATCACCCTAGGAGAGAGCGAAGTCGAAAGCGGACAAGTGACGGTCAAGAACAACCAAACCCGAGAAGAAGTGCAAGTGTCACTTGAGACAATCAGTCAAAACTTCTCAGAAATCTTTGAAAAATTAGGCTTTTAATAGTAGATAAACTGGTCAGGACCTTACTCCTGACCTTTTTCTTTTGCAAAATGACAAAAATCATAAACTTTTTGACAAATATGCTTGTCAAAAAGAAAAAGATGTGTTACAATAAATTCAAGTTAAGAAATAGGAACCAGAAAGGAGCTATGATGTGGATACTAGGATTTATACTATTTCTGATTTTCTTTTATTCTAATGATTCTAAAAAAATCAAGAAACTAGAGAATAAAATCAAAAAGCTTGAGCGAAAAGAGAAAGGAAACGCAGAAATGTCGAGATTATTACAAGAAATGATTAGAAAGAAACCAATTATAACAGGAGCGTATATTGGGCCAGATAACTGGGAAGTTGTGGATGTCGATGAGGAATGGGTCAAACTACGTAGTGTTGATAAAAAGGGGAAAGAAAAAGTCAAGTTGCAACGTATTGAGGATATCCAAACCGTTGAATTTGACGGAGAGTAGGTGTGTAACATGCAACTAAAAAATCGTCTAAAAGAGCTTCGGGCTCGCGATGGTCTCAATCAAACCGAACTGGCCAAGTTGGCAGAAGTTTCGAGGCAGACCATTAGCCTATTAGAACGGGACGAATACACCCCGTCAGTTGTGATTGCCTTGAAAATATCTCAGATTTTCAACGAAACAGTCGAATCGGTATTTCGCTTGGAGGAGGATGAGTGATGAACATGTATAGAGTGGTTTATTTTATGAGTGTTCTTGCCCTTATTGTGAATGCATTTGCTATGATTGGAACATTACTGGGTTGGTTCTATTTTGTTGAAAGTAAGTATTTGTTTTGGATTAACTTAGTCCTCTTGTCCATTTTCAATCGGTTGAAGAAAAAGGAGAAAGATGATGAACAAGTATAAAGTGATTTATTATGTAGTTGCCATAGCTCTATTAGTCAGCGTATTTCTACTGATTGGGATAGACTTAGGCTGGTTTAGTCCCTATCAAAGTAACAAATTTGTTTGGGCCTATTTTGTCCTCATACCAGTAATTGAATGGATTGAAAAGAAATCAAAAAATCTAGCAAGTGAAAAAGGAGAATGAATATGAAAGAGTTTTTAGCAGGTTTTCAAGTAGATACTGAGAACAAAGAACTTGCAGGTGTCTGTGCAGGTTTAGGAAATTATTTTAATATCAAGACTAACGTCATCCGTTTAGTAGCAATTTTGCTGTTTCTTTGGTCAACAGAGTTTGGGATTTTAACAGTCATCCTATATGCTTATCTAGCAGGCTGGCTTGGGAGAGATCCTTTAGGAGAAGGGGCGAAAAAAGCAAGAAACCAAGCTATTCTCTTGTTTGCTGTTTGTTTGATTTTAGTATCACTTGGAACAGAGGGTTTGGCAGCAATTTATGAATCAGGTAAAGCCTTTGGTCAGTGGTTAGTTGGATTGGTTTAGAAAGAGGTTGAATATGAAAAAGAAACGTGGATTGTTATTTTTAATGTCTATTGTCTTGGGAGGTTTCTTGGGCATGTTTGTAGGGATGTTTAAGGCACGTGCTGAATCCCACGCAATTATGTTAGATGTAAAAATTTTGATACCATGGATATCAGCTATTTGTTTAGTATTAGGTTTCATTAGCATTCTTTTGACTTTCAATTTCCTAAAGAAAAGCAGAAAATTTCACTCCTTGTATCAAGAGGAAATGGAGGATGATCTGAATGAAACCTATTATGTGCAGATGTATCGGAATCTCGAGTTTGGAACTATTGCTTTTAATAGTGCAAGCGTAGCGATTTTATTGGCTCTCTTCATTTCAGGAAGTGAAGTAATTGTACTCGATATAAGCCATATAACCTTATCCCTTTCCTTTTTGGGATTAGTGTTAGTTTTAAATGCTCAAAAATATCTTTTTAAGACCATTGCGATTGTTCGTCAGTTTGATTTAGTATTTTTCTCTACACCAAAGGATATCTTGGACCATTTCGATTCTTATGATGAAGGGGAGCGCAAGGCTAATTTGGAACAGAGTTTTCGGATTTTATTCCAATTAAATAACTATGTCTTGCCAGCTTTGTACTTTCTGATTGCTCTCTTTTCCTTACTGACAGGAGAGATTCAGTTACTAGCCTTCTTGCTTGTAGGAGCTATCCATGTTTATATCAATGTGATGCAGTTACCTATGGTGAAACGTTATTTTAAATAAAGGAGTTTCTATGATTCGTGTTGAAAATGTAAGCAAAAGTTTTGGGAGCAAAAAAGCTCTTCATCAGATTTCTTTTGAGATTAAGGAGGGTGAAATCTTTGGTTTTCTTGGCCCTTCTGGCTCAGGTAAAACAACCATGATCAATGTCTTAACAGGACAGTTGGCTGCAGATCAAGGTAAAACAGTTTTGTTAGGCAAGAATTCTCAAGATTTAACCTCAAATGATTTGGAACAAATTGGTATTGTTAGTGATGGCAGTGGTTTTTATGAAAAGATGAGTCTTTATAAAAATCTTCTCATCTATGCTAAGTTATATGGCCTCAAGGCAGATAGAGTAGTTCAGGTGCTTCAACAGGTTGGATTGGCAGATGCTAAAGATATTATTGCAGAAAAGTTATCTACTGGAATGAAACAACGAATGTTCTTGGCTCGTGCCCTTCTGAATGCTCCTAAGATTCTCTTTCTAGATGAGCCAACCAGTGGCTTAGACCCTACAACATCTAAGATGATTCATACCCTACTTCAAGAATTAAAGCAGGCGGGGACAACTATCTTTCTGACCACGCATGATATGCATGAAGCAACTCTGCTTTGTGATCGCTTATCTCTTTTGAATAAGGGTAACCTAATAGAGTATGGAAGTCCGCAAGATATCATCCAGAAGTACCATGTGGATAAGAAAGTACGTGTGGTTTATAACGACGGACGAGAACAGATAGTTCCATTTGATGAATTACCACATTTAGACACGACAGATTTGATGGTGGTTCACTCTTGTGAGCCAACTTTAGAAGAAATCTTTATCAGATTGACAGGAGAAAAGTTAGATGTTTAGAAAATTAAATGCCCTACTATGGTTAAGATTACAAGTTCTTATCAGCAATTCAACTTTGTTGGCGACTCTATTGTTGCCTTTTGGACTGGCTGTTCTATATAATGAGTTCTTAAACAAGAGTGGAGAATTGAGTACGTATTTCCTTTCTATGAGTTTGACGATGGTCTTGAGCATGGGAAGTGGTTATATGGTATCGATTATGATGGCAGAAGATAAGGAAAAGCGCAATCTTAAATCACTCATCCTAAGTGGTGTGACAGCAACAGAATATACTTTCAGTATGCTCATTCTCCCTCTGTTGATTATGTTGCTTGGAATGATTTTACTACCAATCTATTTTAAAGTGGATGTATCAGGTTACTTATTGGCCTATGTTATCTATTTGGTCTTAGCAGCTATTAGTGTTATTTTTCTCAACCTTCTAATCGGTGCAGTGTCAGATACTCAGTCTAAAGCGCAAGTTTATAGTATGTTTCCTGTGTTTATCGTCTCTTTTTTACCCATGATTGCTCTTCAAAATGATACGGTTCAGAAAGTGTTGGATTACTCTTTTATTGGTCCAATTGTAAATCTTTTAAATAAAAAAGGTGGGGAAATATCTTTTTCTAATATTGGTATGTTACTTGCCTGGGTACTTGTGTTAGGAATAGCGAACCTCTTTGTATTGAAAAATAGCTATAAAGCAAGATAGGAGATTTATATGAAACTACTTAAAAACCTCGGCTGGTTTCTTCTAGCCATTCTATCTTTTCTGGTTATCTATGGGACCGTTCAAAGTGGGGCTGTAGAAGCTTTGAAACTGGGCGCTTCGCCCTATGCTACTACCTTGCTTTATGTGGCCTTGGCTGGAGTATATGTGTACGTCATTTATAAATGGTACCAGAAAGCTCCTGTTCATATTGAGAAGAGTGGCTTTAACCGATTTATTTGGCTCCCTGCCTTGGTTTGGTTCTTATCTCTGGTTGTCCAGTTTTTCTTGCCAAATGATCCTTCAGTAAATCAACAAACAGCGATAGACTTGACCTTGTCTCAACCCCTTTTCTCATTCTTTGCGGTCGTTATTTTTGCTCCTTTGACGGAAGAGCTTATCTTTAGAGGGATGTTGGCACGCTATCTCTTTCCTAAGCAGGACAATAGTAAACAAACTCTGCTTTTCCTTCTGGTAACAAGTGTTCTATTTGCCTTGATTCATTTCCCAGGAACTTTGCAACAGTTTTTGGTTTATGCTAGTCTAGGATTGAGTTTGGGGCTGGCTTATGTAAGTCGAAAAGGTCTTCTTTACAGCATTTCTCTTCACGCTTTGAATAATTTAGTCGGCTTTTTGATGATACTCATGCTATAATAGAGTCAGGAGGTCACATGAAACGAGTAATTTTATTAGCAGTGATTCAAGCAGTTGTTCTATTTTTCATCATTGGGGCGCTAGCTTATGCCTTTAAGGGCGATTTCTTCTACAACTATCTAGCAGTCGTCTTTGCCCCTATTGCAGGTGTCTTGCGCTTTGGGACAGCTTACACAACGGAAATTGTCTTGCCTAGAAAGGCAGCTGAAATCGCTGAAAAGCGTAAAGCAGGCAAAAATTCAAAATAAAAGAGTCCGGTGAATTTCATCGGATTTTTGTATGGGTGTTAATTTTTAGAGTCTTCACTTGATTTTTAAGGTCAGGCAAACTTTTCTGATGATTTTCATGAAGAGCCTGCGCTTTTATGGTAAAATAGTAACAGAATAAAAGAGGAGAGAAAACATGAAACGTAGTATGTATGCTGGTCGTGTTCGTGAGGAACACATCGGACAAGAAATAACCTTGAAAGGATGGGTTGGCCGTCGTCGTGACCTTGGTGGTTTGATCTTTATCGATCTTCGTGACCGTGAAGGAATCATGCAGTTGGTTATCAACCCTGAAAAAGTATCTGCAGAGGTCATGGCAACAGCTGAAAGCCTTCGTAGCGAATTTGTCATCGAGGTGACAGGTCAGGTTGCTGCGCGTGAGCAAGCCAATGATAAGTTGCCAACTGGTGCAGTTGAGTTAAACGTGACAGCTCTGACAGTGCTTAATACAGCTAAGACAACCCCATTTGAGATTAAGGATGGCATTGAGGCCAATGACGATACACGTTTGCGTTACCGTTACCTTGACCTTCGTCGTCCAGAAATGTTGGAAAATCTTAAACTTCGTGCTAAGGTGACCCACTCTATCCGCAACTACTTGGATGAGTTGGAGTTTATCGATGTGGAGACACCATTCCTTTCTAAGTCAACGCCTGAAGGGGCGCGTGACTATTTGGTGCCATCTCGTGTTAATAAAGGGCATTTTTACGCGCTTCCTCAAAGTCCACAAATCACTAAGCAGTTATTGATGAATGCTGGTTTTGACCGTTACTATCAAATCGTTAAATGTTTCCGTGACGAGGACTTGCGTGGTGACCGCCAGCCTGAGTTCACTCAGGTCGACTTGGAAACATCTTTCCTTACTGAGCAAGAAATCCAAGATATCACAGAAGGATTGATTGCGCGTGTCATGAAGGAAACCAAAGGCATCGAAGTAACGCTGCCATTCCCTCGTATGAAATACGATGATGCGATGGCTCTTTATGGTTCTGATAAACCTGATACTCGTTTTGACATGTTGCTTCAGGACTTGACAGAAGTGGTCAAAGGTGTAGACTTTAAAGTCTTTTCTGAAGCACCTGCTGTAAAAGCAATTGTAGTCAAAGGAGCTGCGGACAACTATTCACGTAAAGATATCGACAAGATGACGGAAGTAGCCAAACAGTACGGTGCCAAAGGTCTTGCTTGGGTCAAGGTTGTTGATGGAGAATTAAACGGACCAGTTGCTAAGTTCTTGACAGGCATCCAAGCAGAATTGACAACAGCGCTTGCACTTGAAGATAAGGACCTCGTTCTCTTTGTGGCGGATACGCTTGAAGTGGCCAATGCAACTCTTGGTGCCCTTCGTGGACGTATTGCCAAAGAGCTTGGCTTGATTGATAACGATAAATTCAACTTCCTTTGGGTAGTTGACTGGCCAATGTTTGAATGGTCTGAAGAAGAAGGCCGCTACATGAGCGCCCACCATCCGTTCACCCTTCCACAGGAAGAGACAGCTCACGAACTAGAAGGTGATTTGGCTAAGGTTCGTGCCATTGCTTACGATATCGTCTTGAACGGTTATGAGCTTGGTGGTGGTAGCCTTCGTATCAATCAAAAAGACCTTCAAGAACGCATGTTCAAGGCTCTTGGTTTCTCAGCCGAAGAAGCAAATGACCAGTTTGGCTTCCTTCTTGAGGCCATGGACTATGGTTTCCCACCACACGGTGGCTTGGCTATCGGGCTTGACCGATTTGTCATGCTCTTAGCAGGAGAAGAAAATATCCGTGAAGTCATTGCCTTTCCTAAGAACAACAAGGCAACTGACCCAATGACACAAGCTCCTTCAACAGTAGCTCTCAAACAACTAGAGGAACTCAGCTTACAAGTAGAAGAAGATGAAACAAGCAAAACGAATTAAGCGGTGGCGCTATTATCTGCGCCGCTTTGCTCATCAGATAAAAATTTTACGTGTCTTACAAAGCATCTCTCGCGAAAAATATGATGAGAAGATTTCGGCCTCTCTGGTCTATGGATTTTTATCAGCAGTAGCGGTCAATTTCTTTTTCCAACCAGGTCATGTGTATTCGAGTGGTGCGACAGGTCTGGCACAGATTATCTCTGCCTTGAGTAATCACTGGTTTGGTTTTCATATCCCGATTTCGTTGACCTTCTATGCCATTAATTTCCCTTTGATGGTCTTGGCTTGGTATCAAATTGGGCATAAGTTCACCGTCTTTACCTTTATAACGGTATCCATGAGTTCCTTCTTTATCCAGTTTGTCCCTGTGGCGACCTTGACGGAGGATCCCATTATCAATGCCCTTTTTGGGGGTGTTGTCATGGGCTTGGGGATTGGTTTTGCTCTTCGAAACAATATCTCCAGTGGTGGGACGGATATCGTCAGCCTGACTATTCGCAAGAAAACGGGTAAGAATGTTGGTAGTATTTCTTTCTTGGTAAATGGGACCATCATGCTGATAGCAGGCTTGACCTTTGGTTGGGAATACGCTCTCTACTCTATGATTACCATCTTTGTCTCTAGCCGTGTCACAGACGCTGTCTTTACCAAGCAAAAACGGATGCAGGCCATGATTGTGACCAATCATCCAGAGAAGGTAATTGAAAAAATCCATAAAAAATTGCACCGCGGTGCAACCATGATCCACGATGCAGAAGGAACCTATAATCACGAAAGAAAGGCAGTTTTAATCACTGTCATTACACGTGCAGAGTTTAATGAATTTAAACAGATTATGAAACAGGTGGATCCAAGCGCCTTTGTCTCTGTCTCGGAGAATGTTCATATTTTGGGACGGTTCGTTGAAACAGATAATTAGTGATCAAAAAAACCAGCTCGAGCTGGTTTTTATTTTTCGATAATTTTGTGGGCAATCAACTGGCGATAACAAATTTGTTTATTGCTTTTAGCATCATTGATGATCTGGAGAATAGTTTCAAAGGAAACACGACCAAGCTCCAAACTATTGATATCGACATAGGCTGCCAAGTTGAGCTTGGGATTGACTGAGTCGAAGCTGAGGACAGGGACATCCAGTTGGTGTTTTGCGATGTAATCACAGACCCCTGCAGCAAGGAGACTATCAATGGTAATAATAGCGTCAATATTTGGATCGTGTTTGAAGAGAAGTCTACTAAAGCGATAACCATTATCTTCAAGAAATTCAGTAGCAAAGTAAGTCAGATTAGTATCGAGAGGAAGTTGGTATTGTTTTAGAGCTAGCTCGTAACCTGTCAGACGGTCTTGTGTTACGAAGAGTCGCTTAGTACCTCCGATAAAGGCAATTCGCTTGCATCCTTTTTTGATGAAATACTCTGTCGCATCAAAACCAGCTTGGACATTGTCATTATCGACAAGTGGAATGAAGGGAGATAGAGATTTACCTAAGATAAGGAAAGGAAATTGCTCGTCTGCTACTAACTTAACCAAAGGGTCCTCTTCTTGGGCATAGAGGAAAATCAAACCATCTACACGCTTACCATAGACCATCTGAGAAATAGCTTTAAGACGCTCTTTGGCATCTTTACCTGTCGCGATCTGAATGGCGTAGTGGTTTTCAGAGGCGACTTGGGCGATACCACGGAGGACAGATGGGAAGAAAGGATTTTGATAGAAGGCGTCTGAGTCGTCAGGAAGCACCAAGCCGATAACTTGGGTATAACTGCTTACCAAACTACGAGCGTTGAGGTTGGGGTGGTAATTGAGCTCCTTCATAGCCTTACGAACACGTTTTTTTGTTTCGTCGCTAATGGTTGATTTGTTTTGAATAACACGGGTTACGGTTGAAGGTGAAACACCAGCAGCCTTGGCCACGTCTTTAATCGTAACGGGCATAAAAATCTCCTATTTATGGTAATCTGGATCACGGAAATGCGTTTTATAAAAGATAGTGACCAGATACAGAACAAAAAGAATGTTTTGTACAGTGATGAGGTTTGACATATTTTGGCCAAAGAGTCCCAAAATAAGTGTAATCAGAGTTGGTAATCCTAAACAGTTCAAGATAAAATGGTAGCACTCTTTAAAGGTCCTAAATGAAAAGAGGCGTGATTTCTTAGTGATATAAAGGAGAAGACTCGCTCCTAGAGAGACGATAAAGAAATTCAAACCAAAGAGGAAGCTCGCACCGAGAACTAGAAAGAGACTGATATAGACACGATTCTGCTGGTACCAGTCTTTAGAAATGGCTTGGGTCAAGCTGTCTTTACTTTTGAAACTCTCAGTCTCAATCGCTCGGTAAGAGACACGGGTCAGTTCTTTACTTTCTTTGCTGATGACGAGCTCATTCGTATCGAAATGCAGTTGCAAGTCCTTAGGTAATTCCTTGCTTTGACTTGGACCGATCACAATAGAAGGCTCTTGACTAGCTGTTCCAGTATAAGTTAATTTGCCATCAACAATTGTAGCGTGTTCAGAGAGATCCTGTACAACCTTATCTGTCAATGGTTCATAGACATTATCGATAAAGGTTTCTAGCGGATAAGTCTCCTGCGAGCTGTTTTGGATGGCAATAGGTACCATAGATAAGCTGATAAGGAAGATACTGGTAAAGAGAAGTTGGAACCAGTTGAGTCCGAAACGTTTGGACAGGGGCTTACGAAATCCCCAAATACTTGAAAAATAGGAAAATGGATATGGAAGCATAGGTATCTTTCTAAAAGGTGTTTTCTATATGAGTATTATATAGAGAAATGTGCTTTATTTCAAGTCTAGGGGATAAATTGCTTGTTGTTAGTATATATTTTGTAGCAATAAGAAAAGGGTGGCGGGGATATATTATCCCTTGTCGCCACCACTTGTAAGTCCTGAAACAAAGTTCTTTTGTAGGAAGAAGAAGAGAATACAGATTGGAAGGGCGATGAGGATAGCACCTGCTGAGAAGTAGGCAATCTTCAAGTTCTTCGCATTGTTGACGAAGGTTTGGAGACCAACGGCAACAGTAAAGTATTCTTTCTCACGAAGCAAGAAACTAGAGAGGATGTAGTCCCCGAAAGGTCCCATGAAGGCCCAGAGAGCTTGTACGGCAACCATTGGGCGAACAAGTGGAAGAACAATTTGCCAGAAGCGACGGAAGTGTCCTGCACCGTCTAGTTTTGCAGATTCGTCTAGAGACATTGGCACTGTATCGAAGTAGCCTTTCATGAGCCAAGCATTCATCGGGATACCACCACCAACGTATAGGAAGATGAGGAACCAGCTGTGGTTAAGGGCGTTCAACATAAGCGCCATAACGAAGAAGGCTGTCAAAGCGGCCATGGTTGGCACCATTTGGATAATCAAGAAGAAGACCAAACTTTGTTTACGAGCCAAGAAGTTGTAACGGCTGTAGGCATAACCAGCAAGTACGATGATACTTGTTTGAACCGCCATGGTAACCAAGGCGATGATCAAGGTATTGAGATACCAAGTACCGTATAGAGTTTCAGTAAAGAGTCCTTTAAAGTTATCAAAATTGAAGTCGATGTTAGTATCAAGTTTAAAGGCTGCGACGTTACCTGCTTTAAAGGCTGACATGATGGTAATCAACAGTGGATAGATAATCACGATTGATAGACCAATCAAGTAGAGGTAAGTAAGGGTTTGAGTCAGTCTACGTTTGAGTTTAATTGAGTTATTCATCTTAGACGTCCTCCATATCAAATGCGTGTAGTTTCTTGAATGCGATCATAGAGATTGAGATGACAATGATAGAGATAATCAAGGTAACAGCAGCCGCCATTGAGTATTGAGGAGATGTACCTGTTGTCAAACGGTAGATCCATGAGATCAAGATATCAGTTGAACCAGCTCCCCCTCCGACACTACCAGGACCTCCACCATTGAAGAGGTACATGATAGAGAAGTTGTTAAAGTTGAAGGTGTATTGGCTAATCAAAGTAGGTGCAGCAACAGCCAAGATCATTGGGAAAGTGATGTTGCGGAATTTTTGCCAAGCATTAGCACCGTCAATATAAGCTGCTTCGTAAAGGTCGTTAGGAATAGATTGCAAGATACCCAAGGTCAAAACGTAGATATATGGGAATCCAAGCCAACCTTGCATCATAATCAAGGCAATCTTAGTCCAAGTTGGGTCTGTTTTCCAAGGAATAAGAGCACCATCAAGGAAAGGAAGGAATTTAGCCAAGATTGGCAATACTTGAGTGTTGATAGCACCAACACTATCGTTAAACATGTTTGAGAATGTCAGGATAGTGATGAAGGCTGGGACAGCCCAAGGAAGAAGGAAAATAACACCGAAGATACGTTTTCCTTTGATAAATGGTTGGTTAGCAATGATAGCTGTGAAGATACCAATGACGATCTGTAAAGTTGAGGCAGATAAAGCCCAGATGATAGTCCAAGAAAGGACGGCACCAAAGGCAGAACGGAAGGTACTCAAGCTCCAAATGTTTGTAAAGTTGGTCAAACCAACCCAGTCCAACAATTTGTTTGGTGGCAAGTGTTGGAAGTCGTAGTTGGTAAAGGCGATCATCAAGGTTACGATAACTGGGAAGATAATCGCAAAAGTCATGGCAATGTAAGATGGAATGATTAAGAGGTAAGGGAAGCCATTTTCATAGATTCCTTTGACCATTTCTTTAAAGGTAAGTGCTACTGGTATGCCATTGTTAATGTGTTTGGCAGTTGTATGTGCGTCTTTGATATTTGCGAAATAAAAGAGTACATAAACAACTACAAAGATTAAATGGAAGGCACCACGAATCAGCATAAAGAGGGAATTATCACGACCTGGTTTGTCACCAAGAGTGATGAGATTGCTCAATTCAGGGGCTGCAAGTGCTAGGAAGTAAAGGACGAATACGATGGTTACACCAAGGAAGATAAAACCTTTGGCTTTTTGTTTATTGTAAATCTGTCCTAACCCAGGAATGATAGACAGCAGAGCTGCTTTACTAGGTTGTTGCTTTTCCATAATAACTCCTTTCATAGGATACTGGTTTCTAATTAAAACCTAAACTATATATGTTTTTGATTGATAAATTCAAAGGGGGATTTGATTTCCACCCCCCTTGAACAAATTTTTTATTCACCAAATTTTTGTTTGATTGTTTCTTTGATCAATGTTACAGCGTCGTTAGCAGCTGTTTTCGCATCTTTCTTACCACTTACAGCATCAAAGAGCATAGTTTTCGCTGGATCCCAAACTGCAGACATTTGAGAGATGTTTGGCATTGGTTGAGCGTTCTTGAACTGTTTGATAACAGCTGTTGTCAACTCATCATTTTTACCTTCAGCATATGTACGAGCTTCAGTGTTAGCTGGGATTTCGTTAGTTGTATCGTAGAAGGCTTTTTGTTCTTCAGTTGAAACAAGGAAGTCTACAAATTTTTGAGCGCCTTCAAGGTTCTTAGTGCTTGATGGGATGATCCAAGCTTTACCACCACCGAATGCAGCATATTCTTTTCCATTTGGAAGAGTTGGGATAGTTGCAACACCGTAGTTTACTTTAGCATCTTTAAAGGCTTGAGCTTTCCAAGGTCCGTCGATGATAGCAGCTGTTTTACCTTCTTGGAATTGAGTTTGGATTAAGTTGCCAGCACCTTCAGTATCTTGCATACCTTTAGGCCATTTTTCATACCAAGATTTAGCGTAGTTGATACCTGCGATAGAACCGTCGTTTGCAAGACCGATATCTTTGGCGTCTTTACCGTTTTGTCCGAATACGTAAGCACCGTTACCAGCAAGAAGTCCATATGCATAGTAGAAGTTTGTCCAGTCAGCTAGGAAAGCAGAAGTTTTTCCATCTTCTCCAGCGAAGGCATATTTGCTATCTTTAGCAAGGTTTTCTAAGTCAGCAAAAGTTTTTGGAGCTTCTTTTACCAAGTCTTTGTTGTAGTACATAACAAGTGACTCGATAACAGCAGGAGCACCGTAAACTTTACCATCAGCAGCTGTTACAAGAGATTTAGTTTTATCATCTGTTTTAGCGCCGTCGCTCAATTTAACTTCTGAAAGTTGTCCGTCAGTACCAAGGCTACCTACACGGTCGTATGGAGCCATCATAACGTCAGCAGCTTGACCTGATTGGTTGTCAAGAGAAAGTTTGTCAAGCCCACCCATTTGGTCTCCTGTTTTGATGGTAACTTTTACGCCAGCTTCTTTTTCGTAAGCTTTTGCAGCTGATTCAGCAAAGGCTTTATATTGGTCTTCAACGTAGAAAGTGAGTTCTTTCGCTTCAGATGAACCAGAATCAGCAGGTTTATCAGCAGTTTTGCTTCCGCAAGCTACCAAAAGCAAGCTAGCAAGTGTAGCAGTTCCAAGCACAGCAGCGCTCTTCATGAATTTAGATGACATAGTGTATTCCTCCTAAAGAATAACAAATTTTATAATGAGGAAACGCAAACGTTTTCCTTTATGGGACTAGTATAGCACAATCGGAAAGCGGTTGCAAGTGTTTTTTGTAAAAATTTTTTAAAAAATTGTGAAAAAAAGTAAACGCTTCATCATCATATAATAGTAGAAAATCCCAAAAATTGGTTTTGTTTTAAATTTAAAAAAAGTTGAGAAAACGATTGCCTAATTTACAAATGGAAAGCAGAGAGGATTCTCACTTTATTTTTGCTTAATAAGGTAAGTGAAACCCTTATTCCTATTTTGTTTGTTTCCTGAAAGGATATATATACAAGTAAGAAGAAAAAATTTAAAAAAAATAATCAAAAAAGTTATTTAAAACCGCTTGCATTTATCAAGAAAATAAGCTATACTAGTAATAGCGCAAACGTTTGCGTTCATAAAAATGTAATATCTAACTATAAACACATGAGGTGCTTATTATGAAAAAACGTCAAAGTGGTGTGTTGATGCACATTTCTTCTCTTCCAGGAGCATACGGAATCGGATCATTTGGTAAAAGTGCTTACGACTTCGTTGATTTCTTGGTTCGCACAAAACAACGTTACTGGCAAATCCTTCCACTAGGAACAACTAGTTACGGAGACTCTCCTTACCAATCTTTCTCAGCCTTCGCAGGGAACACTCATTTTATCGATTTAGATATCTTGGTGGAACAAGGCTTGTTGCAAGCAAGTGACCTTGAAGGGGTTGACTTTGGTAGTGATGCGTCTGAAGTTGATTATGCGAAAATCTACTATGCACGTCGTCCTCTTTTAGAAAAAGCGGTAAAACGTTTCTTGGAAGTAGGAGATGTTAAGGATTTTGAGAAATTCGCTCAAGACAACCAATCATGGCTTGAACTCTTTGCAGAGTATATGGCTATCAAAGAGCATTTTGACAATCTTGCTTGGACTGAATGGCCAGATGCAGATGCTCGTGCTCGTAAAGCTTCAGCACTTGAAAGCTACCGTGAGCAATTGGCAGACAAGTTGGTTTACCACCGTGTGACTCAATACTTCTTCTTCCAACAATGGTTGAAATTGAAAGCTTACGCTAACGACAACCACATCGAAATCGTTGGAGACATGCCAATCTATGTAGCGGAAGATTCAAGCGATATGTGGGCAAATCCACATCTCTTCAAGACAGATGTCAACGGTAAGGCGACTTGCATCGCAGGATGCCCACCAGATGAGTTTTCTGCAACTGGTCAGCTTTGGGGTAACCCAATCTATGACTGGGAAGCAATGGACAAAGACGGCTACAAATGGTGGATTGAACGCTTGCGTGAAAGCTTCAAAATCTACGACATCGTTCGTATCGACCACTTCCGTGGTTTCGAATCTTACTGGGAAATCCCTGCTGGTTCCGATACAGCAGCACCTGGTGAGTGGGTGAAAGGTCCTGGCTACAAGCTTTTTGCAGCCGTTAAGGAAGAGCTTGGTGAGCTAAACATCATCGCAGAAGACCTTGGTTTCATGACAGACGAAGTTATCGAATTGCGTGAACGTACTGGCTTCCCAGGAATGAAGATTCTTCAATTTGCTTTCAACCCAGAAGACGAAAGCATCGATAGCCCACACTTGGCACCTGCTAACTCAGTTATGTACACAGGAACACACGATAACAATACGGTCCTTGGTTGGTACCGTAACGAGATCGATGATGCGACTCGTGAATACATGGCTCGCTACACTAACCGTAAAGAATACGAAACAGTGCCACATGCTATGCTTCGTACAGTCTTTTCATCAGTTAGCTTCATGGCAATTGCAACTATGCAAGATTTGCTAGAATTGGATGAGGCAGCTCGTATGAACTTCCCATCTACCCTTGGTGGAAACTGGTCTTGGCGTATGACTGAAGATCAATTGACACCAGCTGTCGAGGAAGGCTTGCTTGACTTGACAACAATCTATCGCCGAATCAATGAAAATTTGGTAGAATTAAAGAAATAATACAATATCAGGAGACACCTTAAACATGTTATCACTACAAGAATTTGTACAAAATCGTTACAATAAAACCATTGCAGAATGTAGCAATGAAGAGCTTTACCTGGCTCTTCTTAACTACAGCAAGCTTGCAAGTAGTCAAAAACCAGTTAACACTGGTAAGAAAAAAGTTTACTACATCTCAGCTGAGTTCTTGATTGGTAAACTTTTGTCAAACAACTTGATCAATCTTGGTCTTTACGACGATGTTAAAAAAGAACTTGCAGCTGCAGGTAAAGACTTGATCGAAGTTGAAGAAGTTGAATTGGAACCATCTCTTGGTAATGGTGGTTTGGGACGTTTGGCTGCCTGCTTTATCGATTCAATTGCTACTCTTGGTTTGAACGGTGACGGTGTTGGTCTTAACTACCACTACGGTCTTTTCCAACAAGTTCTTAAAAATAACCAACAAGAAACAATTCCAAACGCATGGTTGACAGAGCAAAACTGGTTGGTTCGCTCAAGCCGTAGCTACCAAGTGCCATTTGCTCACTTCACATTGACATCAACTCTTTACGATATCGATGTACCTGGTTACAAGACAGAAACTAAGAACCGCTTGCGTTTGTTTGATTTGGATTCAGTTGATTCTTCAATCATTAAAGACGGTATCAACTTTGACAAGACAGATATCGCTCGCAACTTGACTCTTTTCCTTTACCCAGATGATAGTGACCGTCAAGGTGAATTGCTCCGTATCTTCCAACAATACTTCATGGTTTCAAACGGTGCGCAATTGATCATCGACGAAGCAATCGAAAAAGGAAGCAACTTGCATGACCTTGCTGATTACGCAGTTGTCCAAATCAACGATACTCACCCATCAATGGTCATCCCTGAATTGATCCGTCTTTTGACTGCTCGTGGTATCGATCTTGATGAAGCAATCTCAATCGTTCGTAGCATGACTGCCTACACTAACCACACAATCCTTGCTGAAGCCCTTGAAAAATGGCCTCTTGAATTCTTGCAAGAAGTGGTTCCTCACTTGGTACCAATCATCGAAGAATTGGACCGTCGTGTGAAAGCAGAAGTGAAAGATCCAGCTGTTCAAATTATTGACGAGAGTGGACGTGTTCACATGGCTCACATGGATATCCACTACGGATACAGTGTTAACGGAGTAGCAGCACTTCACACTGAAATCTTGAAGAACTCTGAGTTGAAAGCTTTCTACGACCTTTACCCAGAAAAATTCAACAACAAAACAAACGGTATCACTTTCCGTCGTTGGCTCATGCATGCTAACCCAAGCTTGTCTCACTACTTGGATGAGATTCTTGGAGAAGGTTGGCACCATGAAGCAGATGAGCTTGAAAAACTCTTGTCTTATGAAGACAAAGCAGCTGTCAAAGAAAAATTGGAAAGCATCAAGGCTCACAACAAACGTAAATTGGCTCGTCACTTGAAAGAACACCAAGGTGTGGAAATCAATCCAAACTCTATCTTTGATATCCAAATCAAACGTCTTCACGAGTACAAACGCCAACAAATGAACGCTTTGTACGTAATCCACAAATATCTTGACATCAAAGCTGGGAACATCCCTGCTCGCCCAATCACAATCTTCTTTGGTGGTAAAGCAGCTCCAGCCTACACAATTGCTCAAGACATCATCCACTTGATCCTTTGCATGTCAGAAGTTATTGCTAACGATCCAGCAGTAGCTCCACACCTGCAAGTAGTTATGGTTGAAAACTACAACGTTACTGCAGCAAGCTTCCTTATCCCAGCATGTGATATCTCAGAACAAATCTCACTTGCTTCTAAAGAAGCTTCAGGTACTGGTAACATGAAATTCATGTTGAACGGAGCTTTGACACTTGGTACTATGGACGGTGCTAACGTGGAAATCGCTGAGTTGGTTGGCGACGAAAACATCTACATCTTTGGTGAAGATTCAGAAACTGTTATCGACCTTTACGCAAAAGCAGCTTACAAATCAAGCGAATTCTACGCCCGTAAAGCTATCAAACCATTGGTTGACTTCATCGTTAGCGATGCAGTTCTTGCAGCTGGAAACAAAGAGCGCTTGGAACGTCTTTACAAGGAATTGATCAACAAAGACTGGTTCATGACTCTTCTTGACTTGGAAGACTACATCAAAGTCAAAGAGCAAATGTTGGCTGACTACGAAGACCGTGACGCATGGTTGGATAAAGTTATCGTTAACATTTCTAAAGCAGGATTCTTCTCATCTGACCGTACAATCGCTCAGTATAACGAAGATATCTGGCACTTGAATTAATACTCTTCGAAAATCTCTTCAAACCACGTCAGCGTTGCCTTGCCGTACTCAAGTACAGCCTGCGGCTAGCTTCCTAGTTTGCTCTTTGATTTTCATTGAGTATAAGATACAAGATTTAGACTAATACACTTTCCTATAAAGCGAATTTCGATTGAAATTCGCTTTTTTGAATGCTATGGATTTGAGCCAATCTTGTCTTAAAAAGAGAGAAATCATAGACACATTGAACGTTTAAAAAGTTGGTTTTACTGTCTTTCAACCTCATGCTTCTTCGTAGTTGATTACCTCATATCTCTTGTATTCACTTACACAAAGTATTATAATATGATTGTAGGAAAGAAGGTGTTCTTATGTGGAAAAAATATTTTTCAAAATATAAATGGACTGATTTATTTTGGATTTTATTTGTTATTTTAACATGCCTCTTGGCGGGTAATAGTAATCTTTACCCCCTTACCCATCAAGAAATCTCTTATCATGGGTGCTTATCGGGAATTACACTTGCCTTATTTCACTTGCTATTTATTGATAAGTTTTTTATTTCGAATCGAAAATAAATGGAGAAGCTAAAAGCTTTAAATGTTTTAGACTTTTGGGATAGATAGTTTAAAAATTGAAATTTAAAACCGCAGATCTTCTTGAAATGCGGTTTTTTGTGTCAATTATAGTTCTCTCCCAACCAAAATCTCTGCTTCAATGGTAATCTCTGTCAGTTGGCTCCAGTCAATCTTGCTCTGGTCGATGTGAAAGAGGAGAGGAGTCATACTGAGTAGGGCTTGGAGCTGCTTTGCTGTGATAGACTGGGTTAGTGAGGCAGTTTGACTAGATAGGATGGTAAAGTGATCTTGGAAATGATTTTTGATATCTTGGTTGGAATAGTCCTTGTTTGTCAGCTGGTCTTGTACCTTCTGACGGATTTCCTTGAGGTGATTTTTAGTTGGAATAACCTTTATCAAGATACCGTCTTTGGATAAAACGCGACGAAATTCTCCATAGTTGGCAGGTGAGAAGATATCAAGCAGGATATCCATACTGGCGTCTTTTATAGGAAGTCGTGCCAAGTCACCAACGAACCAATTGACTGCCCAGTTGGGTTCGCTCTTGGCAGCGATTTGGACGGAATCTTTGGAAATGTCGAAGGCATAGAAGGTTTTGTCAGGATGGCTTTCTTGGAGTTTACGAGAATAGAATCCTTCGCCACAACCGATATCTAAAATTGTTTTGGCATTTTTTGAGTTTGAAAGTAAATCAGAGACGACCTCTAGAATAGCCTGATAAAAGCCGGCTTCTAGGATTTGTTGACGGTTTTGAAAATTTTCCTTGTCGTAGTTAGCAGATTGCTTGATTTGCGGTGCCAGATTGACATAGCCGAATTTCGCCAAGTCAAAAGAATGGCGATTGCTACATTTGAGACTACTCTCTACCAGAGTCAGATTTTCTTGACAGATAGGACAGGCAAAGGTAGTCGCAGAAGCAAAACGCTGAAGTTTGGGTTTGAGATTTGTATTCATAGTTTAAGTGTATCAAAAGAGGCAAATGAAAGCAACTTTAGGAATAAGTAGATGGGAGATTCAGTAGAAATAAAACTAATACTCTTCGAAAATCAAATTCAAACCACGTCAACGTCGCCTTGCCGTACTCAAGTACAGCCTGCGGCTAGTTTCCTAGTTTGCTCTTTGATTTTCATTGAGTATAATTCTCCAATTTATGAAATGACATTGCTTTTATATCTAAATTGCTATATAATAATGATAAGGAGGAAATAAGTATGTTAAAAGAAGTACTAACCGTTGCAAAAGTTGCGAAAAAATCATCACTCTTTTTGGGTGGTGTCGCATTTGGTACCCTTGGTTTGAAAATCTTGGCAAGTAAGGAAGCTAAAAAAGGTTATTCTAAAGCTTTGGCTAAGGCTTACAAGTTGAAAGACGGGCTAGATGCATCTGTTTCTGTTATGAAACAACATGGAGACGATGTCTTGCAAGATGCCAAATATTTGTACGAGCAAGAGAAAAAAGAAGAGCAATTAGATAGCCTTATAGGAGAATAATATGTCTTTTAAAGTGCTACATAGAGGATACCAACATATCCGACTATCATCTTCTTTTTCACTCACCTTGGATATTCAAGACTATCTTCGTTCCTTGGCGAGAGATGAAAAGGGAATTGAGTCTATCCAGTTTTACATGGATCAACAGCACTTTACTCTACGCATAAAAGAAGGCTTTTCTGTATTAGATAATGCAGAAGCCTTTTTAAAAAGAATTGATAAAGGGAAAGTTTCTGAGTTGATGACTCTTCCCATTCGTAGAGAAGAGAGTGCTTATTCTATTGTTTCAGGTGCAGCGATTAAGCGTATACTTTTTCGTAGTTTTGTGCCGTACCCTATTCGCTATATATGGACTTGTTATCAGGCTTTTGGCTATATTAGAGAAGCCTATCAAACACTAGCGCGTAAGGAACTAACGATGGAGGTCTTGGACTGTTCGGCGATTTTATTGTCCTTGTTTATGAACCAATCCAAGACAGCTAGCAATATCATGTTTATGCTTGATTTGGGGAATCATTTAGATCAGTGGTCCTTGAAAAAAACTGCAACAGATTTAGAACAAAGCCTTCTTGCAAAAGAGAGCGATGTATTTCTAGTACAGGGGGATACGGTTGTTAGTATCAAGAGTTCCGATGTTCAAATAGGAGATGTCTTGGTCCTATCTCAAGGAAATGAAATTCTGTTTGATGGACAAGTAGTTTCAGGTTTAGGTATGGTCAACGAAAGTTCCTTGACAGGAGAGAGTTTTCCAGTTGAAAAAAGAGAGTCTGATTTGGTTTGTGCAAATACAGTATTGGAAACTGGAGAGTTACGCATTCGTGTAACCGATAATCAGATGAACAGCCGGATTTTACAGCTGATTGAGTTGATGAAGAAATCTGAAGAAAACAAGAAAACGAAACAACGCTATTTCATCAAGATGGCGGATAAGGTCGTCAAATATAATTTCTTGGGGGCTGGTCTGACTTACCTATTAACAGGTTCTTTTTCTAAGGCTATTTCTTTCCTATTGGTCGATTTCTCCTGCGCTTTGAAAATCTCTACTCCTGTAGCTTATTTGACAGCTATCAAGGAGGGGTTGAACCGTGAAATGGTGATTAAGGATGGGGATGTTCTGGAGAAATATCTGGAAGTTGATACTTTCTTGTTTGATAAGACGGGAACAATCACAACTAGCTATCCTATAGTTGAAAAGGTGTTACCTTTTGGGGACTATAGTGAGGAAGATATTCTCAGAATCAGTGCCTGTCTTGAGGAACACATTTATCATCCTATTGCTAATGCCATCGTCAAGCAAGCTGAGATAGAGGGGATTGAACATGAGGAAATGCATGGGAAACTCCAATATATCGCAAGCAAGGGGATCAAATCTCATATAGATGGGCAACCAGTTCTTATTGGGAATTATGTTTTGATGCAGGATGAGCAAATTCATATCAGTTCAGAACAAAATGCTTTAATTGAAGAGTACAAGAGTCACTATAATCTCTTATTCTTGGCTTATCAGAATGAATTGATTGGAATGTTCTGCATTCATACTCCTTTGAGAAAAGAAGCAAAAGCAGCCTTGGAGAAACTTAAGGCACAAGGGAAAAAATTGATTCTGGCAACAGGGGACACCTTGGTTAGAACAGAGGAATTAGTCAAAGATTTGCCCTTTGATCAGGTCTATACAGACTTGAAACCTGATGGAAAATTTGAGTTAGTAGAGGAACTGCAGAAAGCAGGTCACACTATTTTGATGGTTGGAGATGGCTTGAATGACTCAGCGGCTCTAACCCTATCAGATATCGGTGTGGTGATGAATGAGAGTGCAGATATTTCTAAGCAGATGAGTGATATCTTATTGTTAGATAATCGCTTGGATTTCTTCCAAGAGTTGGATTCGCTATCATCATCTTTGCAAACACTCATCAAGAAGAATATTCAAGATACCGTTGTCGTAAATAGTAGTTTGATTGGCTTTGGCTTGTTTAATTGGCTCAGTCCTTCAAATCTCTCTATCTTACATAATCTAACAACCTTACGTATTGTACTGCGTAGCCTGTCTATTAAGGGATAGGTGGGGACTATTAACAGCAAAAAGGAGTTACCTTTCTCGAGGTTAACTCCTTTTTTATAGGTAAATGTTGAACAGTTTAGTAAGTCAATACAAAGTATTTTTTCTTACCGCGACGGATAACAGTCAGTTCGTTCTCAAGCTTATCTGCGTCACTTAAGACATAGTCAAGGTCTTGGATGCGGTCACCGTTTACGTAGATAGCTCCGTTTTGGACATCTTCACGGGCTTGGCGTTTTGAGTTAACTACACCAGATGAGACGAGTAGTTCCACAATATTGTGGTTTTCGTCTGCTTGTACTTGGTAGTTTGGCACTCCACGAAGTCCTTGTTTGAGCTCTTTAACAGAAAGATTTTTGATGTTTCCTGCAAAGAGTTGCTCAGTGATGTTAAGAGCTTCTTTGTAAGCTTCTTCTCCGTGAACAAGAGTAACGACTTCACGAGCCAAGACTTTTTGTGCCAAACGTTCGTGTGGAGCTGCTTCAAATTGTTTACGGATGTCTTCAATCTCATCGAGTGACAAGAAAGTAAAGATCTTCAAGAAGCGAACAGCGTCAGCGTCCATAACGTTCATCCAGAATTGGTACATTTCGTATGGAGAAGTCTTTTCAGGATTGAGCCAGACTGCGTTTCCTTCTGATTTACCAAATTTCTTACCAGTTGCATCGGTAATCAGTGGTACAGTGATAACGTGACCAGTCTTATCAGCTTTACGACGAAGCAATTCAGTACCAGCTGTCATATTTCCCCACTGGTCAGAACCACCGATTTGAAGCGTTACGTTGTGGTCTTGGTTAAGGACGAAGAAGTCGTAACCTTGCATGATTTGGTAAGCGAACTCAGTGTAAGAAATTCCTGTTTCAATCCGTTTTTTCACAGACTCCTTGCTCATCATGTAGTTGACAGTAAAGTATTTTCCGATATCACGGAGGAAATCAATGAAGCTGATGCTGCCAAACCAGTCGTAGTTGTTGACCATGACAGCCTTGTTTTCCCCATTTTCAAAGTCAAGAAAACGAGAAAGTTGTCCTTGGATAGACTTGACCCAGCCATCTACTGTGTCTTTTGTTTGGAGACTACGTTCAGCATCTTTGAAGGACGGATCTCCGATGAGACCTGTAGCACCGCCAACGAGCGCATAGGGTTTGTGACCTGCTAGCTGCAAGCGACGACTTGTCAAGATTGCGACAAGGTGGCCTAGGTGAAGGCTGTCAGCAGTTGGATCGTAGCCAGTATAATAAGAAACTTGACCTTCTTCTAGGGCTTTACGCAAAGCTTCTTCATCAGTCGTTTGAAAAATCAAACCACGCTCTTTTAGCTCATCAAAAATGTGCATGTGTCTTTTCTCCTTTTTAAAAATATTGTTTCTAACTATTGTATCACAAACTTGGGCAATAGCCTAGTAGAATAAGGAAGAAAGTGGCTATTTTATTGAAAGTTTACCTTTTATGGTATAATAGATAGAGTGAGGAAATCCATGCAAAATCAATTAAATGAATTAAAACGAAAAATGCTGGAATTTTTCCAGCTAGTAAAATCAAAAATAAATCATAAAAAATCAGAGAAAGTCTCAGAAGAGAAGAAGTCGGATGGGACAGGTGGAAAAGTTCTGGCTATCCTAGGTAGTATTTTAGTTGCTATTAAGGGCATTCTGAATACTCTCTTTATTCTAGGCTTTATCGGTGGACTTTTTGGTGCTGGTGTAGCTCTTGGTTATGGAGTTGCTTTGTTTGACAAGGCTAAGGTTCCCCAAGCGGAGGATTTGGTCAAGCAGGTTAAAAATATTTCTTCCATCTCAGAAATTGTTTATGCAGATGGGAGTGTCATTGCTTCTATCGAGAGTGACCTACTGCGAACTTCTGTTTCATCTGAGGAAATATCAGACAATCTCAAAAAGGCTATCGTTGCAACTGAGGACGAACATTTTCTTGAACATAATGGGGTTGTGCCAAAAGCTGTGATTCGGGCGACTTTGGGAACCTTTGCAGGTTTGGGCTCATCTAGCGGGGGCTCGACCTTGACCCAACAGTTAATCAAACAACAAGTGGTTGGAGATGCTCCGACTTTGGCTCGTAAGGCTACAGAAATTGTTGATGCCCTTGCCTTGGAACGCAGCATGAGTAAGGATGAAATCTTGACTACTTATCTCAATGTTGCTCCCTTTGGTCGAAATCATAAAGGACAGAATATTGCAGGTGCTCAGCAAGCTGCTGAAGGGATTTTCGGTATCGATGCCAACAAGCTGAGTATTCCCCAAGCTGCCTTCCTAGCAGGTTTGCCACAGAGTCCGATTACTTATTCCCCTTATGAAAATACTGGAGAGTTAAAGAGTGATGAAGACTTAGAACTTGGTTTGAAGCGGGCCAAGGATGTTCTCTACAACATGTACCGTACGGGTGCTCTGACTCAGGAAGAATACGACCAGTACAAGGATTATAATCTCAAACAAGATTTCTTGCCATCAGGAACTGTCAATGCTGTTTCGAGGGATTATCTCTACTTTACAGCTATGGCTGAAGCGACAGACCGTATGTATGATTATTTAGTTCAACAGGACAATGTCTCTAGCCAAGAGTTGAAAAACGAGTCGATTCAAAAGGCCTATCATGAGCGAGCTGAGCAGGAGCTAAGTAATGGCGGTTACAAAATTACTACAACGATCAATAAAAAAATCCATAACGCCATGCAAAATGCAGTTGCTAACTACGGTCGTTTGGTAGATGATTCGACTGGGCAGCCTGAAGTAGGGAATGTTTTGATGGACAATAAAACGGGGGCTGTTCTAGGTTTTGTTGGTGGTCGTAATTACCAGACTAACCAAAACAATCACGCCTTCGACACCAAGCGTTCGCCAGCCTCTACAACCAAGCCTTTGTTGGCCTACGGTATTGCCATTGACCAAGGTTTGATGGGAAGCGCTAGTATCTTGTCCAATTATCCGACAAAATTCTCTAATGGCAATCCTATCATGTATGTAAATAGTCCAGGTACAGGCATGATGACTTTGGGTGAAGCCTTGAACTATTCGTGGAATATCCCAGCCTATTGGACCTATCGCATGCTACGTGAGAAGGGTGTGGATGTCAAGGGTTACATGGAGAAAATGGGTTACGAGATTCCGGAGTACGGTATCGAAAGTCTGCCTATGGGTGGTGGGATTGAAGTCACAGTTGCCCAGCATACCAATGGTTATCAAACAATTGCTAATAACGGTGTTTACCATCAGAAACATGTGATTTCTAAGATTGAATCACCTGACGGTAGGGTAATCTATGAATTCCAAGACAAACCAGTTCAAGTGTACTCGAAGGCAACGGCAACAATTATGCAGAGTTTGCTTCGTGAGGTGATTTCATCTCGGATCACTTCAAGTTTCCAAACGGATTTGGCTTCCATCAATTCAAGCTTAGCTCGTGCAGACTGGATTGGTAAGACTGGTACAACTAATGAAGATGAAAATATGTGGCTCATGCTGTCAACACCAAGATTGACTCTAGGTAGTTGGCTAGGACATGATGACAACCGCCCAATGGCTAAGGGGGCTGGACATTATCGAAATGCCAAATATATGGCTTACTTGGTCAATGCTATCCAACAGGCTGAGCCTGGTGTTTGGGGCAATGAACGCTTTAATCTTGATTCCAGTGTGACCCAATCTCAGGTCCTCAGATCTACAGGACAGAAGCCAGGCAAAGTATCCGTTAATGGAAAAACAGTGGATCTTTCAGGGGCTACTGTAACGAGCTATTGGGCTAATAAGGCGGGAGCTCCTACGACTAGCTATCACTTTGCTATTGGAGGAAGTGAAGCAGATTATCAAAATGCTTGGTCAAGTATTATTGGTAGTTTCTCATCTACGCCAAGTTCAAGTAGTAGTTCTAGCAGTACATCAAGTTCATCATCTACACAACCAAATAGTAGAAGGTAGGAAAGTGGCATTGATTGCCACTTTTTTCTTTTTTCCTTTCGTGTTACAATAAAGGTATGAATCAGTATCAGAAAAAGATTGTTAAAGGAACTATTTATTCGCTCCTATCTGGCTTAATCTGGGGAATCTGTGGAATTTTAGGAGAATATTTCTTTACTCATTATCAAGTGTCCTCTGGCTGGATTACCTCTATGCGTTTGACACTGGCAGGGAGTCTTGTACTCATTTGGTCTGCAGTGCAATTAAAATCGCAAGTGCTAGATATTTGGCGAGATAAGAAAAATTACCTGCCCTTTTTAGCCTATGCTATTTTGGGGATTTTTTCAGTCCAGTATTTTTTCTACCTCTGCGTAGAATATTCTAATGCAGCGACAGCGACTATTTTACAGTTTATAAGTCCTGTCTTTATCCTCTTTTACAATCGCTTGATTTATCAAAAACGAGCGTCAAAAAGTGCTATTTTCTATGTTTTGATTGCCATGCTGGGCGTGTGCTTGATGGCGACAAAAGGCGATCTCTCTCAGTTATCTATGACGCCACTAGCCCTTATAACAGGTCTGTTGAGTGCCATGGGTGTTATGTTTAATGTTATCTTACCTCAACCTTTTGCTAAGCGCTATGGTTTTGTCCCGACGGTTGGGTGGGGGATGATTTTGGCCGGTTTATTTAGCAATGTCCTTTCGCCGGTTTACAAGCTCTCCTTTACTCCTGATATTTGGAGTATCTTGATTTGCCTCATTATCGCTTTCTTTGGAACGGCTTTTGCCTTTTTCATTTCTATGAAGGCAGTGTCCTTGGTCTCTCCTTTAGTGGTTTCCGTTATCAGTGCCAGTGAACCTCTCTCTTCTGCCCTTTTGAGTGTTTTATTTTTAGGCTTGGTAGTGGATTGGTCCCTTCTTACAGCTATGGCTCTGATTATTTTACCCATGATTTTCCTATCGGTAGAAGAAGCGAAAGAAAGTAAATAAAAAGTCTTTTCTTAATTCTAAAAGTGTGCTATACTAGAATAGTCAATAAAACACGGGGAGATAGTTGTGAAGAGTGTTTTTAGGTTGTATCGGTAGGGGCTTGCTTTTACCGACAGCACGTTTTATCTCACATCCCTAAAAATCATACCTAAAAACAAACAAAAAGGCTTCAAATTTGAGGCCTTTTTTGGTAGAATAGGTATCATTAAAATGAACTAGGAGGCGCCTATGACTGCTACAAAAATGAACGCTCAAGAAATTATCCAATTTATCGCCAATGCTGAAAAGAAAACCAGTGTGAAAGTAACCTTTGAGGGACAACTCGCAACTGCTGTACCAAGCTCTGTTGTCAAACTAGGGAATGTCCTATTTGGAGACTGGAAAGATGTGGCTCCGCTTCTCGATGGTTTGGTAGAAAACCAAGACTATGTTGTTGAGCAAGACGCTCGTAATTCTGCAGTTCCTTTGCTAGATAAACGTGCTATCAATGCTCGTATTGAGCCGGGTGCTATTATCCGTGATCAGGTTGAAATTGGTGACAATGCTGTTATCATGATGGGAGCGGTTATCAATATCGGTGCTGAAATTGGTGCAGGAACTATGATTGACATGGGGGCTATCCTTGGTGGCCGTGCTATCGTGGGGAAAAACAGTCATGTTGGTGCAGGTGCCGTTCTTGCAGGTGTGATTGAGCCAGCTAGCGCAGAACCAGTCCGTGTTGGAGACAATGTTCTCATCGGTGCCAACGCAGTGGTTATCGAAGGAGTTCAAATCGGTAGTGGTTCAGTCGTTGCGGCAGGAGCCATTGTTACCCAAGATGTCCCAGAAAACGTGGTGGTGGCAGGTGTTCCAGCTCGCATTATCAAAGAGATTGATGCCCAAACCCAACAAAAAACAGCGCTAGAGGATGCGCTTCGTACCTTATAATTGTAAAAGTAATAAAGAGGCGGAACCCTTCTTCCAGCCTCTTTCTGCTATATCGGAGGATAGATAGATGTTAGATTTGATTCAGACTAGACGAGATTTGCACCAGATTCCAGAGATTGGCCTGGAGGAGTTTAAGACTCATGCTTATTTGCTAGATGTGATTGAGAAATTGACTGCGGGCAAGAATTTTGTCCAAGTTCGAACTTGGCGGACAGGGATTTTGGTTTATTTGCAGGGAAGTCAACCAGAGCGTACCATTGGTTGGCGGACAGATATTGATGGCCTGCCTATCGTCGAACAAACAGGCCTTCCTTTCGCTTCTCAGCATCAAGGTCGTATGCACGCTTGTGGCCATGATTTCCACATGACTATTGCTTTGGGCTGTCTTGAGCGAGCCCTTGAGGAGCAACCAAAGAACAATCTGCTCTTTCTGTTTCAACCTGCTGAAGAAAATGAAGCTGGTGGCATGCTCATGTATGAGGATGGCGCTTTTGGAGACTGGTTGCCAGACCAGTTTTATGGCCTTCATGTTCGACCAGATTTGAAGGTTGGTCAGATTGCGACCAATACCCATACACTCTTTGCAGGGACTTGCGAGGTGAAGATTCACTTCAAAGGAAAAGGGGGACACGCTGCCTTTCCGCATGAAGCAAATGACGCCTTGGTGGCTGCTAGTTACTTTGTGACTCAAGTGCAGTCAGTGGTTAGCCGTAATGTCAACCCAATCGAGGGAGCGGTGGTGACCTTTGGAGTTTTCCAAGCTGGAACAACCAACAATGTTATCACAGATACAGCTTTTTTGCATGGAACTATTCGGGCCTTGACTCAAGATATGAGTCTCTTGGTTCAAACGCGGGTCAAAACAGTTGCAGAAGGAGTTGCAGCTGCCTTTGGTATGGAGGTTGAAGTGGAACTAAAGCAAGGTGGTTACCTGCCTGTTGAGAACAATCCAGTCTTGGCGCGTGAACTGATGGACTTTTTTGAAGAGAAAGACGGAATTGAGTTGATTGATATCGAACCTGCTATGACAGGTGAAGACTTTGGTTATCTCCTTTCAAAAGTTGATGGCGTTATGTTCTGGCTAGGTATTGATAGTCCCTACGCCCTTCATCACCCTCAGATGAGTCCTAAGGAAGAAGCCTTAGCTATTGGGGTGGACGCGGTCTCTAGTTTCCTGAAAAAGAAGGCAGCAGAGTAGAGGGGGTGTCTATGAAATCGGAATTACGTAAGCAAGTCTTGCAAGAAATGAAGGCTTTATCTCAAGAACAAAAACAGGCTATAGACCAAGCTTTAACAGAACGACTTTTACAACATCGCTTCTACCAAGAAGCCAAGGTCATCGCAAGCTACCTCTCTTTCCCTCATGAGTTTCAAACGCAGGGATTGATTGAGCAGGCGCTGAAGGACGGCAAGAAGGTTCTGATACCCAAAACTTATCCCAAGGGGCGCATGGACTTTGTAGTCTATAATTCGCAACAACTGGTCAAAACTTCCTTTGGATTACTGGAGCCACAGGGAGATTTGGAAGTGGTGGATGCCTCTCAGATTGATTTGATTCATGTTCCTGGTCTGGCTTTTACGACGAAAGGATATCGGATAGGATACGGTGGAGGCTATTATGACCGTTATCTGAAACATTTTTCTGGTCATAGTTTGAGTACGGTTTATCCTTGTCAAATTCAGGACTTTATACCTGAAAAGCATGATATTCCTGTTGAGGAGGTATTAATTGATGAAGGAAATCTTTGATAGACGTTACCCTGTGACGAGTTTCTTCCTCTTAGTGACGGCCTTGGTATTTTTACTAATGTTGGTCACTGCAGGCGGAAACTTTGACAGGGCAGATACATTATTTCGATTTGGAGCCATGTATGGGCCAGCTATTCGCCTCTTTCCTGAGCAAATTTGGCGTCTCTTTTCAGCCATTTTTGTTCATATTGGGTGGGAGCATTTCATTGTTAATATGCTTTCCCTTTATTATCTTGGTAGGCAAGTAGAGGAAATTTTCGGATCCAAGAAGTTTTTCTTTCTCTATCTTTTATCAGGAATGATGGGTAATCTCTTTGTTTTTGTATTTAGTCCTAAATCCTTAGCAGCAGGCGCCTCTACCTCTCTCTATGGACTATTTGCTGCGATTATTGTTCTTCGCTATGCAACGCGTAATCCTTATATCCAGCAGTTGGGGCAATCCTATCTGACACTTTTTGTGGTTAACATTATTGGCAGTGTTCTGATTCCAGGAATCAGCCTAGCAGGCCATCTCGGGGGAGCAGTTGGTGGAGCATTTCTAGCAATTATCTTTCCAGTTCGAGGAGAAAGACAGATGTATAGCGCTAGTCAGAGACTGGTAGCGTTAGTGTTGTTCGTAGGACTTGCAGTCTTACTTCTCTACAAGGGAATGGGGTTGTGAAGGTTTATAAGAATAGTTATGTAATAAAAAAGATAAGGCATTTTTGAACCTTATCTTTTTATGTTATTCCTTCTCAGCCAATTCTTTTCCCAGTTGGATGAGGTAATCTTTCAAGTCATCTTTGACTTGTGGGTGTTTGAGGGCGTAGTCAATAGATGTTTTCACAAAGCCAAACTTATCCCCAACGTCGTAACGAGCTCCTGTAAATTCACGGGCGAAAACACGTTGTGTTTTATTAAGCGTATCAATAGCGTCGGTAAGCTGGATTTCATTTCCAGCACCGGGAGCTTGATTTTCGAGGATTTCAAAAATTTCTGGTGTGAGCAGATAGCGTCCGATAATTGCCAAATCACTTGGAGCATCTTCTGGAGCTGGTTTTTCAACGAAAGTTTCGACACTGTAGAGACCATTAATCCCTTCACCCTGAGGAGCTATAACTCCATATGCTGAAACGTCTTCATGAGGGACAGGCATAACAGCAATTGTTGATGCGTGAGTTGTCTCGTAATCATTCATCAATTGTTTTGTCAAAGGTACAGCATGGTCATCTGTAATATCCATTAGGTCATCACCAAGCATGACAACGAAGGGCTCATTCCCTACAAAAGCTTTGGCTTGTAAGACAGCATCTCCAAGCCCACGAGGATGGCTTTGACGGATAAAGTGAAGGCGAATGCCAGTTGTTTCGTCTACCAATTTTAACAAGTCATGTTTGCCTTTTTCTTTGAGGTTGTACTCAAGCTCAAAGTTTGAGTCAAAGTGGTCTTCAATAGAACGTTTTGATTTACCAGTGACAACCAGAATATCTTCAATACCTGATTTAAGAGCTTCTTCTACGATAAATTGGATAGTTGGTTTGTCCACAATTGGCAACATCTCTTTAGCAAGTGCTTTGGTTGCTGGTAAAAATCGAGTTCCAAGTCCAGCGGCAGGGATGACTGCCTTTCTAACTTTTGATGTCATAAGAATCCTTTCTCTAGAGGGTTAAGACCACTCATTTTCTGCTTTAAATTCATTGTTCATGATGTCGTAAATGGCATCTTTAATATTGGTTCCGTGGTAAATAACTTGGTAAATGGCTTGTGTAATTGGCATATAGACTCCAAGTTCTTGCGCTAGTTCATAGGCTGCTCGAGTTGTTGAGATTCCTTCAATAACCATGCCCATATTGGCTTCGATATCAGCTAGAGATTCTCCACGACCAAGAGCATCTCCGGCTCTCCAGTTACGAGAGTGGATGGAGGTTCCCGTTACGATCAAGTCTCCTACACCGGATAAGCCACTATAGGTCAATGGACTGGCCCCAAGTGCTACTCCTAGGCGGGTAATTTCTGCCAAGCCTCGAGCGATGATGGCTGCCTTGGCATTGTCACCAAATCCCAAACCATGTAAAGCTCCAGCACCGACAGCAATAATATTTTTAAGAGCACCAGCAGTTTCAACTCCAATAACATCCGTATTGGTATAAAGTCGGAAGTAGTGATTACTAAAGAGTTCTTGAACGTATTGAGCTGTTTGTAAATCTTTAGAAGCAGCAGTGATTAAAGTCAGGTCACGTACAATGGTTTCTTCCGCATGACTAGGTCCTGAAACAACGACAATATCACTGCGGAGATGTTCAGGAATTTCTTCTTCAAGGATGGTTGACAATCGTTTATGGCTATCAGGTTCTAATCCCTTTGATGCGTGCATGATGATAGCCTTATGATCCAAGGTTTTTGCAACTTGTTGGGCAACAAGTCGTGTCACTTTTGTTGGGACAACAAACAAAATCGCATCCACATCTTTTAATGCCTCTGCTAAGTCAGTGTAGGCAATGATATTTTCATCTAGAACGACATCTTTAAAGTAGTGCTTGTTAGTATGATAGGTATTAATTTCATTGATTTGCTCGGGAAGATTTCCCCAAATACGTACCTCGTGTCCATTGTCATTTAAGACTTGTGAAAGGGCAGTTCCCCAAGAACCAGGCCCCAAGACGGCGACGGTTTGTTTTTCCATGTTTTCCTCCTTAATAGAGTCCTTTTCATTATTCTATCATATTCTAGAGGATTTTGCACTTGCATTACTGGGGAGTGGTGGCTTTGTTACTTGAAAAATACACAAAAACCGAGACGAAGGGACAAACTCTCAGTCTCGGTTTTTATATTCCTTAAAAGAATAGCTCGGTTTATTTCAATTGATCTGTAATGTCTTTTGACAGTAACATTCCCAGATGATAAGTTTTATTGATGTAAGCAATGACATCATTGATATTTTCAGTCGTGTGAATTTTCTCTTTGATATCACTCCTAAATGTTTCATCCTTTAAAAGTTGTTCTTGGTAGAGCCTTTGAAGTCTCTCCTTCTCGTACTTATTGAGCAGAAAAAGGAACACCAAGCTAATTACAACGAGGATATAAGCATATTGGCTCATAGGAAATCTCCCTGTATGATAAAGAAGTAGTAGTGAATAAATCGATTTAGTGGATCTAAAATAGCAGAACAAGTCAGCAAAACTTGATAAGATTTTTGATAGGCCTCTAAACCTAATTACGTATAGGATTTGGTCTTAGTTATTTAGACTGCTTTACAATTAAGTAATTAAAAGATTGCGACATAAGTCTAACCAAATCTCCGACAGGATTTGGTCTTAATTACTTAGACTGCTTTTTAATCAAGTAACTTGAAGCTTACGACATGAACCAAACCAAATCGATATTATTTGGTTTGGTGAATTAGTGAAGCGTTTAGGCAAGTGTCTCTGGTTACGACGTAAAGAAACATAAATCGATAATATTTATGTTTCTTTACTAGTGAAGCACCTAGCCAAATTCCTGATAGGATTTGGCGTTAGTTACTTAGATTGCTTTGCAATCAAGTAACTTTGGTGATTTACATCTTCTCTGGCGCTTCTACTCCAAGCAAGCGAAGGGCTTCTTTGAGAACGACTGCGGTTGCGTAGCTGAGAGCTAGACGGCTGTCGCGTTCTGGGCTATCATCCAAGATACGTGTATGTGCATAGTATTTGTTAAAGGCTTGAGCCAGGCTAATTGCAAATTTAGCAATGATAGAAGGTTCAAAGTTATCCGCCGCACGGTTGATAATACGTGGGAAGTCTTGGATGAGTTTAATGATTTCCCAGCTTTCAGCATCATTTAAGCTGTAATTAGCCACTGTTTCTGGTTTGAAGTCTGCTTTACGTAAGATCGATTGGATACGAGCATAGGCATATTGTACATAAGGACCAGTTTCCCCCTCAAAGGATACCATAGCCTCTAAGTCGAAGTCGTATCCATTTGTACGGTCAGTCTTAAGGTCATAGAATTTAATGGCCCCAACCCCAACAGCATGCGCTACCTGGTCTTTGTTTTCAAGTTCAGGATTTTTAGCCTCGATTTGGGCTTTGGCACGGCTAACAGCCTCTGCAACAGTAGGCTCTAGCAAGATGACATTCCCTTTACGAGTAGAGAGTTTTTTCCCTTCTTTTGTAACCAAACCAAAAGGAACATGAGTAATGTCTTCACTCCAGCCGTAGCCCATTTCTTTCAAGACAGCTTTGAGTTGTTTAAAGTGGGCAGATTGTTCTTGACCAACAACGTAGATAGATTTAGCAAATTGGTATTCGTTTTTACGGTAAAGGGCTGCAGCCAAGTCACGTGTGATGTAGAGAGTTGCACCATCAGATTTCTTGATGAGGGCTGGATGTTCAATTCCATATTTCTCAAGATTGACAACTTGGGCACCTTCTGACTCAACAAGAAGTCCTTTTTCAGAAAGAATGTCTACAACTGCATCCATCTTATCGTTGTAGAAGGCTTCTCCGTTGTAGCTGTCAAATTCAACCTTCAGTTCATTGTAAAGGCGATTAAATTCCACTAAACTTTCATCACGGAACCATTGCCAAAGAGCGAGAGCTTCTTCATCTCCATTTTCAAGTTTACGGAACCATTCGCGTGCTTCTTCATCCAAACTTGGGTCATTTTCAGCCTCAGCATTGATGCGGACGTATAGTTTAAGGAGTTCATCAATTGGATGAGCTTTTACAGCTTCTTCGTCGCCCCATTTTTTGTAGGCAACAATCAACATCCCAAACTGTTTACCCCAGTCTCCCAAATGGTTGACCTTGACCGTTTGATAACCGATTTTTTGGAAAATATGTGACAAGCTATCTCCGATAACAGTTGAGCGCAGGTGACCGATAGAAAATGGTTTAGCGATATTTGGACTAGACATATCGATAACAACATTTTCTTGTTTGCCAATATTTTGGTCAGCATAGTGTTCTTTTTCAGTGATAACAGCTTGCAATACTTGAGCAGAAATGGCAGATTTATCAAGGAAAAAGTTGACGTAAGGTCCTGTTGCAACAACCTTTTCAAAGGCTTGGCTGTTAATTTTTTCAGCCAGTTCAGCAGCAATCATTTGAGGTGCCTTACGTTCGACTTTTGCAAGAGAAAAAGCAGGGAAAGCAATGTCTCCCATTTCTGAGTTTTTAGGGGTTTCCAGTAAATTTAAAATAGCCTCTTGGTCCAGGCTATCAATGACGCTAGCCAACTTGCTAGCAATCAGTTCTTTTGTATTCATTAAGAGCTCCTTTTTGGACTTTTCTACTATTTTATCACAATTTTAAAGAAAGAAGAAAAAATTTTTGAAATCTCCTATTTTTTTGGTATAATATAGTTATAAAATTAGTGATAAATATGCATATAAGAGGATTTTATGAGAAAAAGAGATCGTCATCAGTTAATAAAAAAAATGATTACTGAGGAGAAATTAAGTACACAAAAAGAAATTCAAGATCGGTTGGAAGCGCACAATGTTTTTGTGACGCAGACAACCCTGTCTCGTGATTTGCGCGAAATCGGCTTGACCAAGGTCAAGAAAAATGATATGGTGTATTATGTACTAGCAAATGAGACAGAAAAGATTGATTTGGTGGAATTTTTGTCTCATCATTTAGAAGGTGTTGCAAGAGCAGAGTTTACCTTGGTACTTCATACCAAATTGGGCGAAGCCTCTGTTTTAGCAAATATTGTAGATGCAAACAAGGATGAATGGATTTTAGGAACAGTTGCTGGTGCCAATACCTTATTGGTTATTTGTCGAGACCAGCACGTTGCCAAACTCATGGAAGATCGTTTGCTAGATTTGATGAAAGATAAGTAAGGTCTTGAGAGTCGCTCTCAAGACTTATTTTTGACAAGGAGAGACGGAAAATGGCGACAGAGAAGCTATCACCCGGCATGCAACAGTATGTGGATATTAAAAAGCAATATCCAGATGCGTTTTTGCTCTTTCGGATGGGTGATTTTTATGAATTATTTTATGAGGATGCGGTCAATGCTGCGCAGATTCTGGAAATTTCCTTAACGAGTCGCAACAAGAATGCCGACAATCCGATTCCTATGGCGGGTGTCCCCTATCATTCTGCCCAGCAGTATATAGATGTCTTGATTGAGCAGGGCTATAAGGTAGCTATCGCAGAGCAGATGGAAGATCCTAAACAAGCAGTTGGGGTTGTGAAACGAGAGGTTGTTCAGGTCATTACGCCAGGGACAGTGGTCGATAGCAGTAAGCCAGACAGTCAGAACAACTTCTTGGTTGCTATAGATCGAGATGGCAATCAATTTGGCTTAGCTTATATGGACCTGGTGACGGGTGACTTTTATGTGACAGGTCTTTTGGATTTCACGCTGGTTTGTGGGGAAATCCGCAATCTCAAGGCGCGAGAAGTGGTGTTGGGCTATGTCTCGTCTGAGGAAGAGGAACAAATCCTCAGTCGTCAGATGAATCTGGTACTTTCCTATGAAAAAGAAGGCTTTGAAGACCTTCATTTACTGGATTCACGATTGGCACCTGTGGAGCAAGCGGCATCTAGTAAGTTGCTCCAGTATGTTCATCGGACTCAGATGAGGGAATTGAACCACCTCAAACCTGTTATCCGCTATGAAATCAAGGATTTCTTGCAGATGGATTATGCGACCAAGGCTAGTCTCGATTTGGTTGAGAATGCTCGTTCAGGCAAGAAGCAAGGTAGTCTTTTCTGGCTTTTGGATGAAACTAAAACAGCTATGGGTATGCGGCTCTTGCGGTCTTGGATTCATCGCCCCCTGATTGATAAGGAACGAATCGTCCAACGTCAAGAAGTGGTGCAGGTCTTTCTCGACCATTTCTTTGAGCGTAGTGATTTGACAGACAGTCTCAAGGGTGTTTATGATATCGAACGCTTGGCTAGTCGGGTTTCTTTTGGCAAAACAAATCCCAAGGATCTCTTGCAGTTGGCGACCACCTTGTCTAGTGTGCCACGGATTCGTGCGATTTTAGAGGGAATGGAACAGCCTGCTCTAGCCTATCTCATCGAACAACTGGATGGAATCCCTGAGTTGGAGAGCTTGATTAGCGCAGCGATTGCTCCTGAAGCTCCTCATGTGATTACGGAAGGTGGTATTATCCGGACTGGATTTGATGAGACTTTAGACAAGTACCGTCGCGTTCTCAGAGAAGGGACTAGCTGGATTGCTGAGATTGAGGCTAAGGAGCGAGAAAATTCTGGTATCAGCACGCTCAAGATTGACTACAATAAGAAGGATGGCTACTATTTCCATGTGACCAATTCTCAACTGGGAAATGTGCCTGCTCACTTTTTCCGCAAGGCAACGCTGAAAAACTCAGAACGCTTTGGAACTGAGGAATTAGCCCGTATCGAGGGAGATATGCTGGAGGCGCGTGAGAAGTCAGCCAACCTAGAGTACGAAATCTTTATGAGCATTCGTGAAGAGGTCAGCAAGTACATCCAGCGTTTGCAGGCTCTAGCCCAAGGAATTGCGACAGTTGATGTCTTACAGAGTCTGGCGGTTGTGGCCGAAACTCAGCATTTGATTCGACCTGAGTTTGGCGATGACTCACAAATCGATATCCAGAAAGGGCGCCATGCTGTCGTTGAAAAGGTCATGGGAGCTCAGACCTATATTCCAAATACCATTCAAATGGGAGGGGATACTAGTATCCAGTTGATTACAGGGCCTAACATGAGTGGGAAGTCGACCTATATGCGTCAGCTGGCCATGACAGCGGTGATGGCTCAGATGGGTTCTTACGTACCAGCAGAGAATGCTTATTTACCGATTTTTGATGCTATCTTTACCCGTATCGGAGCAGCAGATGACTTGGTTTCAGGTCAATCAACCTTCATGGTAGAGATGATGGAGGCCAACAATGCCATTTCGCATGCGACCAAGAACTCTCTCATTCTCTTTGATGAATTGGGACGGGGAACTGCAACTTATGACGGAATGGCTCTTGCCCAGTCCATCATCGAATATATCCATGAGCATATCGGAGCCAAGACCCTCTTTGCGACCCACTACCATGAGTTGACCAGTCTGGAGTCTAGCTTGGAACACTTGGTCAATGTTCACGTGGCAACTTTGGAGCAGGGTGGGCAGGTCACCTTCCTTCACAAGATTGAACCAGGACCAGCTGATAAATCCTACGGTATCCATGTTGCCAAGATTGCTGGTTTGCCAGCAGACCTTCTAGCAAGGGCGGATAAGATTTTGACTCAGTTAGAGAATCAAGGTACAGAAAGTCCAGTTCTTATGAGGCAAACAAGCGACGTCACGGAACAGATTTCACTATTTGATACGGCAGAAGAGCATCCTATCCTAGCAGAATTAGCTAAATTGGACATTTACAACATGACACCCATGCAGGCTATGAATGTCTTGGTCGAGTTAAAACAAAAATTATAAAGAATGAATTACTTGTCATTCTAGCTGTATCAAGGAGACTTCTTTGACAATCCTTCACTTTTTTGCTAGAATAACATCACACAAACAGAATGAGAAGGAGCTGACACATTGTCGCTCCCTTTTGTCTATTTTTTAAGGAGAAAATATGCTGATTCAGAAAATAAAAACCTACAAGTGGCAGGTCTTGGCTTCGCTCCTGATGACAGGCTTGATGGTTGCTAGTTCACTTCTGCAACCGCGTTATCTGCAGGAAGTGTTAGACGCTCTCCTTGCTGGGAAATATGAAGCTATCTATAGTATAGGGGCTTGGTTGATTGGTGTGGCCGTGGTCGGTCTGGTTGCTGGTGGGCTCAATGTTGTCCTTGCAGCCTATATTGCCCAAGGAGTTTCATCTGACCTTCGGGAGGACGCCTTCCGTAAAATCCAAACCTTTTCTTATGCCAATATTGAACAATTTAATGCGGGAAATCTAGTAGTTCGAATGACAAATGATATCAACCAGATTCAGAACGTCGTCATGATGACCTTCCAAATTCTTTTCAGACTTCCCCTTTTGTTCATCGGTTCGTTTATCCTCGCGGTTCAAACCCTTCCCTCCCTATGGTGGGTGATTGTTCTCATGGTTATCTTGATTTTTGCCTTGACTGCTGTCATGATGGGAATGATGGGCCCTCGTTTTGCTAAGTTTCAAACTCTTCTTGAGCGCATCAATGCTATCGCCAAGGAAAATCTACGCGGTGTTCGTGTGGTCAAGTCCTTTGTCCAAGAAAAAGAGCAGTTTGCTAAGTTTACAGAGGTATCAGACGAGCTTCTTGGTCAAAACCTTTACATTGGTTATGCCTTTTCAGTAGTGGAACCCTTTATGATGTTAGTCGGCTACGGGACGGTTTTCCTCTCTATTTGGCTAGTTGCAGGAATGGTTCAGTCGGATCCGTCAGTTGTTGGCTCCATTGCTTCCTTTGTCAATTACCTGAGCCAGATCATCTTTACCATTGTTATGGTTGGATTTTTAGGAAATTCTGTCAGTCGCGCCATGATTTCTATGCGTCGTATTCGAGAAATTCTTGACGCAGAACCAGCTATGACCTTCAAGGATGTCCCAGATGAAGAGTTGGTTGGAAGCCTTAGCTTTGAAAATGTAACCTTTACCTATCCAATGGACAAGGAACCGATGCTGAAAGATGTGACCTTTACTATTGAACCTGGTCAAATGGTTGGTGTCGTTGGAGCGACTGGTGCAGGAAAATCAACCTTGGCTCAATTGATTCCACGTCTCTTTGACCCGCAGGAAGGGGCTATCAAAATCGGAGGCAAGGATATTCGAGAAGTGAGTGAAGGAACCTTGCGTAAAACTGTTTCTATCGTTCTCCAACGAGCCATTCTCTTTAGTGGAACGATTGCAGATAACTTGAGACAGGGTAAGGGAGATGCTACTTTATTTGAAATGGAGCGCGCAGCCAATATTGCTCAAGCCAGTGAATTCATTCATCGTATGGAGAAAACCTTTGAAAGTCCAGTTGAAGAAAGGGGAACCAACTTTTCAGGTGGGCAAAAACAAAGGATGTCGATTGCCCGTGGAATTGTCAGCAATCCACGTATTCTGATTTTTGACGATTCGACCTCAGCCTTGGATGCCAAGTCAGAGCGCCTGGTTCAGGAAGCCTTGAATAAGGACTTGAAGGGAACGACAACCATTATCATCGCTCAAAAGATTAGCTCGGTTGTTCATGCAGATAAAATCTTGGTTCTAGATCAAGGACGATTGATTGGTCAAGGTACGCATGCAGACTTGGTTGCCAACAATTCCGTTTACCGTGAAATCTACGAAACACAGAAAGGAAAGGAGGAGTAAAATGAAGACAGTTCAATTTTTTTGGAATTATTTTAAAGTCTATAAGCTATCATTTGTAGTTGTTATCCTGATGATTGTTCTGGCGACTCTTGCCCAAGCTCTCTTTCCGGTATTTTCTGGACAAGCGGTAACAGAGTTAGCTAATTTAGTTCAAGCTTATCAAAATGGCAATCCAGAACTTGTTTGGCAAAGCCTATCAGGAATCATGGTCAATCTTGGTCTGCTAGTTTTGGTTCTATTTATCTCCAGTGTGATATACATGTGTCTCATGACGCGCGTGATTGCAGAATCGACCAACGAGATGCGCAAAGGCCTCTTTGGCAAGCTTGCTCGGTTGACTGTTTCTTTCTTTGACCGCCGACAAGATGGCGATATCCTGTCTCGTTTTACCAGTGATTTGGATAATATCCTCCAAGCTTTTAACGAAAGCTTGATTCAGGTCATGAGCAATATTGTTTTATACATCGGTCTGATTCTTGTCATGTTTTCGAGAAATGTGACCCTGGCCCTCATCACCATTGCCAGCACACCAGTTGCCTTCCTTATGCTGATTTTCATCGTAAAAATGGCACGCAAATACACCAACCTCCAGCAAAAAGAGGTAGGGAAACTCAACGCCTATATGGATGAGAGTATCTCAGGCCAAAAAGCCGTGATTGTGCAAGGAATTCAAAAGGATATGATGGCAGGATTTCTTGAACAAAATGAGCGCGTGCGCAAGGCAACCTTTAAAGGAAGAATGTTCTCAGGAATTCTTTTCCCTGTCATGAATGGGATGAGCCTGGTTAATACAGCTATCGTCATCTTTGCTGGTTCAGCTGTACTTTTGAATGATAAGTCTATTGAAACAAGTACAGCCTTAGGTTTGATTGTTATGTTTGCCCAATTTTCACAGCAGTACTACCAGCCTATTATTCAAGTTGCAGCTAGTTGGGGAAGCCTTCAGTTAGCCTTTACAGGTGCTGAACGGATTCAGGAAATGTTTGACGCAGAGGAAGAAATCCGACCTGAAAAGGCTCCAATCTTCACTAAGTTGCAAGAAGGTGTTGAAATTAGTCATATTGATTTTTCATACCTACCTGATAAACCTATTTTGAAAGATGTCAGCATTTCTGCCCCTAAAGGCCAGATGACAGCAGTTGTTGGTCCGACAGGGTCAGGGAAAACGACTATTATGAACCTCATCAATCGCTTTTATGATGTTGATGCTGGTGGTATTTATTTTGACGGCAAAGACATCCGTGACTATGATTTAGATAGTCTCAGAAGTAAGGTGGGAATTGTTTTGCAGGATTCGGTCTTATTTAGCGGAACGATTCGAGACAATATCCGTTTCGGTGTGCCAGATGCTAGTCAAGAAATGGTTGAGGCAGCAGCCAAGGCAACCCATATTCACGACTATATCGAAAGCTTACCTGACAAATACGATACCCTTATCGATGATGATCAAAGCATCTTCTCAACAGGCCAGAAACAATTGATTTCTATCGCTCGAACCCTGATGACAGATCCAGAAGTTCTCATTCTCGATGAAGCAACTTCAAACGTAGATACGGTGACAGAAAGCAAGATTCAGCATGCCATGGAGGCGGTTGTAGCAGGCAGAACCAGTTTCGTCATTGCTCACCGTTTGAAGACCATCCTCAATGCAGACCAGATTATTGTTCTCAAAGATGGAGAAGTCATTGAACGCGGTAACCACCATGAACTTTTGAAACTAGGTGGCTTCTATTCAGAACTCTATCACAATCAATTTGTCTTTGAATAAGAAAAAAGTTGTCCTATGCGGGCAGCTTTTTCTTGTCCATAAAAAATATTTATCACAAACTTAAAAAAAACATATTAGACGAAAGGCATTTTGAGTGATATGATAGGACTATCGTTAATATTCGAAAGGAGAGGCATCATGGCTAGAACGGTTGTAGGAGTTGCTGCAAATCTATGTCCCGTAGACGCAGAAGGTAAAAACATTCATTCATCTGTATCTTGTAGATTCGCAGAGAGCATTCGTCAAGTCGGTGGTCTCCCTTTAGTCATTCCTGTTGGTGATGAGTCAGTTGTACGCGATTATGTAGAAATGATTGACAAACTTATCTTGACAGGCGGTCAAAATGTCCATCCTCAATTTTATGGAGAGAAAAAGACCATCGAGAGCGATGATTACAACCTAGTGCGTGACGAATTTGAATTGGCGCTCTTGAAAGAAGCGCTTCGTCAGAATAAACCAATCATGGCAATCTGTCGCGGTGTCCAACTTGTCAATGTTGCCTTTGGGGGAACTCTCAATCAAGAAATCGAAGGCCACTGGCAAGGACTACCTTTCGGGACATCTCATTCTATTGAGACAGTAGAAGGAAGTGTGGTGGCTAAGTTATTTGGAAAAGAAAGTCAAGTTAATTCCGTTCATCGTCAGAGTATTAAAGATTTGGCACCTAATTTCCGTGTAACTGCTATTGATCCAAGAGACCAAACTATTGAAGCGATTGAGTCTATCGACGAGCACCGCATTATCGGTTTGCAGTGGCATCCAGAGTTTCTGGTTAATGAAGAAGATGGCAATTTAGAATTATTTGAGTATTTATTGAATGAACTGTAACGACTGGGAATCTGGTCGTTCTTTCTTTTATTATTTCAAAATTTTTGGAATGTGATATTTTTACGCAAACGTTTGAATTCTGATAAAAATTGGAGAAATTCGACAAAAAAACTTGAAAAAATCTAAGGTAAGGGTTATGATAGAAGAGAAGAAATTTTGGAGGAATATTATGTCACATATTAAATTTGATTATTCAAAAGTATTAGATAAATTTGTTGCACCACATGAACTAGATTATATGCAGCCTCAAGTGACTGCAGCAGATTCTGCTCTGCGAAATGGTACAGGTCCTGGGGCAGAAATGACTGGCTGGTTGAACTTACCTGAAGAATATGACAAAGATGAATTTGCTCGTATTCAAAAGGCTGCTGCTAAAATCCAATCTGATAGTGAGGTATTGATCGTAATCGGTATTGGTGGTTCCTATTTAGGAGCTCGTGCAGCTATTGATTTCTTGAATAATTCATTTGTAAACTTGCAAAGAAAGGAAGAACGCAAGGCACCTCAGATCCTCTATGCTGGAAACTCTATCTCTTCAAGCTATTTGGCTGATTTGGTAGACTATGTATCAGACAAAGATTTCTCAGTAAACGTGATTTCTAAATCAGGTACAACAACTGAACCGGCTATTGCTTTCCGTGTCTTCAAAGAACTCTTGGTTAAGAAGTACGGTCAAGAAGAAGCTAACCAACGTATCTACGCAACTACAGACCGCGCTAAAGGTGCAGTTAAGGTTGAAGCAGATGCTAATGGCTGGGATACTTTTGTAGTGCCTGATAGTGTAGGTGGTCGTTTTACAGTATTGACAGCAGTGGGGCTCTTGCCAATCGCAGCTGCAGGAGCTGATATCAGCAAGTTAATGGAAGGAGCAAATGCTGCTCGCAAGGCTTATGCTTCTGATAAGTTGGCTGAAAATGAAGCATATCAATATGCAGTTGTACGCAATATCTTGTACCGTAAAGGTTATCTGACAGAAGTTCTAGCTAACTATGAACCATCTCTGCAATACTTCTCTGAGTGGTGGAAGCAACTGGCTGGTGAGTCAGAAGGGAAAGACCAAAAAGGGATTTATCCAACTTCAGCTAACTTCTCAACAGACTTGCACTCTCTGGGACAATTTATCCAGGAAGGTACCCGTATCCTCTTTGAAACAGTTATCCGTGTAGATAAACCTCGCAAAAATGTGCTGATTCCTGAATTGGCAGAAGACTTGGACGGTCTTGGCTACTTGCAAGGAAAAGATGTTGACTTTGTCAATAAAAAAGCTACAGATGGAGTGCTGTTAGCACACACTGATGGTGGAGTTCCAAATATGTTTGTGACACTGCCTGAGCAAGATGAGTTCACTTTGGGCTACACTATTTACTTCTTTGAGTTGGCTATTGCTCTTTCTGGCTACCTGAATGGTATCAATCCATTTGACCAGCCTGGAGTTGAAGCTTATAAGAAAAACATGTTTGCTCTTCTTGGGAAACCAGGCTTTGAAGAGCTGGGTGCTGAGTTGAATGCACGCCTTTGATTCTCATATGCTTTGAGTTCATTTAGAATATAAAAAGATCCACAAGTTCATTTCTTGTGGATTTTTAGTACAAGCCTCTTAATTAGTTTATTATTTTTTTTAAAAGTGTAAAAAAGAGTGTCTTAATTCTTTTATGAAAGCGCTGTATAATTGCCTTGTAAATAAAATTTGAGAGGTATCAAAATGAATGATTGGTTAAACATAAAAGGCAAAACAGTTCTTGTGACTGGCGCGTCATCTGGGATCGGTAAGGCAATCGTTGAAGAATTGCTGGAATTAGGTGTCAACGTAGCGAATTTCGATCTTAGCGACAACGATTTGCGTCATCCAAATCTATTATTTGTAAAAGTTGATGTAACTTCTCGCTCTGAAGTAGAAGAGGGTGTTGCCAAAATAGTTGAAAGATTTGGCAATATTGATGCAGTGGTCAATAATGCAGGGATTAATATCCCTAGATTATTAATCGATGCAGAAAATCCTAAAGGTCCTTACGAATTGGACGATGAGACGTTCGAAAAAGTAACGATGATTAATCAAAAAGGTTTGTATCTGGTTAGTCAGGCAGTGGGACGTATTTTAGTGAAAAATGGAAAAGGTGTAATTGTGAACATGGCTTCAGAAGCAGGCTTGGAAGGTTCTGAAGGACAAAGTGCCTATGCTGCCACAAAAGCAGCAGTCTATAGTTACACTCGTTCATGGGCAAAAGAGCTGGGTAAGCATGGTGTACGTGTGGTTGGAATTGCTCCAGGAATTATGGAAGCTACGGGACTTCGAACTCTTTCTTATGAGGAAGCTCTTGCTTATACCCGTGGAAAGACGGTAGAAGATATTCGAGCTGGTTATGCTTCAACTTCAACAACTCCTTTGGGACGAAGTGGTAAACTACGGGAAGTAGCTGACCTTGTAGCATTCTATATTTCAGACCGTTCTAGCTATATAACTGGAGTCACTACAAATATTGCCGGAGGGAAAACTCGCGGTTAAAAAAATGAAGGTGAGGAAGAGAGTTGACCATAGTAAATCGATGGTATAATATTTTAGAAAAAATGGTCTCACAGCCAACTTATTCCTTGGTAGATATGCGCTCAGAGCTGGATATTAGTATGCAAACCTTGCAAAAGAGTATCCAACAATTAAATGATGTTTTGGCTCCGAGTATCCAGATTATCTCACAAGATGATCAGTTAATGTTAGAGGTGTATGACTATACTGAGTTGGAAAGGATTTTATCTGGTAGTTTAAAACGGGAGAGTGACTTCAATTCTTCCAGTAAAAGAATTGCCTATTTACTAAAACGTTTAATTGAGTCAACCTCCCCTCTTCTTATTGACGACTTGGCTGAGGAAGCAGGTGTTAGTAGAAGTACCCTTAATAAGGATTTAAAACAAGTAAAATCTTTGGCAGAGAGTTACTCTATCACTATTTCAGGAAAGCCCAACCGTGGGCTGGAGGTCTTGGGGTCCGAGCTGAATTTGCGCTTGCTCTATATTCACCAAGTGGCCCCTTACTTTGAAGGAAAGACACTCACCGAGGCAACATCTTCTTTTCTGGAGACGCTACTCCAGGAGTATAAAATCCCGAAAGAAACAAAGGAACTCCTTCGAAAGACAATTTCAATTATGGTGGAGCGTATTCATGCATCTAGGGTGTTGGGTTGCCCTATTCCTTACTATAGGAATGATTTAACAGAGACACCTTTGGTTGAAAAATTAATCTATCATATTGAGATGACTTATAAGATTTCCCTCAGTCAGTTTGAGATAGACTTTTTGTGTTTTCCGTTTAATATCCGTTTTATTGACACTTTAAGCAAGCCGTCTTATCAATCTGAACAGCTTGCAAACATTTTTCAAGGGATTGTCAAGAAAGTCAAAGAAACAATGTTGGTTAACTTTGATGATGAAGAATTATTTGAAGAAATCAAGTCTCATCTAGGCTCCTTAATCAATCGACTGATTTTCCATGTGCAAGCTAATGATATATTCCATGGCGAGGTTCAAACTCAATATCCTTTTGCTTTTGAAATGGCGAAAATTGCTGGAGAAGAACTATCTGCAATTTTTGGTTCTGAATTGGAATTATCTGAAATCGGATATCTGGCTTTGTATTTTGAAATGATTTTAAGAAAGCAAAACTCTGTTGTAAATGGTTCTCGCAAGCAGATAGCTGTAGTTTGCACAACAGGAAGAGGAACTGCTGCGATGATTATTCAGCAACTCAGACGAATTCTTGGAAATGATGTAGACATTACTCAGTATTCTGAAGAGGATTTTAATCTGGATTTGAATCAGGACTATTTCGCGATTTTTACGACAGTTCCTCTAAAATATAAAGATTCTAAATCTCCAGTCATTCAAGTTAATCATCTTTTTGATGATCAATGGCTGCAGGAAGAATGGCAGAGGGCCAATGCTTTTCATCAAAAAAATCTAGAAACAGTCAGCTTACGTTTTCTTCGTTTGACTCCCCAAAAAACCTATCAGCAATACTTGCTAAATATGGTTGCAGAGTTAGAGAAACTTCAGATGATTGATGAAGGTTTTAGAAATCGGATAATTGATAGGGATAAAAAACAATCAACCATTTTTGGTGGAGGAATTGCCTTCCCCCATACAATTAACCAGGGTTATGCAAAGACTATTTTAATGTTTGGAAAGCTAGAAGAGCCTTATCAAAAAGGAGATGATTGAATTTATCTTTCTAGTCGCCATTCCCTCAGAAATTGAAAGCAAAATGGAGAGTGAATTGCTGGAATTGTATGACGACATTTTTCGAATTGCAGGAGAGCCTTCTCTAAAAGAAGCATTGAGGGCTGTAGAAACAGAGACAGAGTTTCTATCATTTTCTAAGAGCAAAGGAGTATTTTAATGAATTCGCTAATAATTTTCGCTGTATTTGTCATGGCAGCTTATATATTTCAAATGTTCCTCGGCTGGCAGCAACTCAAAGACTTCAATAAGACCTATACGATGCTCCGAAAACTGGGGCGCGTAGCGATTGGCAGGAAGTCCGGAAGAATCAAATCCGGTACGATTGTCATGTTCGCGGTTGATGAAAACGGTCGGGTTCTTAAAGCTAGCAAAATGCAAGGAGTCACAATCTTAGCACGTTTTCAAAATATGGACGATTATGTTGGAGAAGACATCCATTATTTTGACAAGTATAATCCTCTTGTGAGAAAAGAAAATAAGTTGATGCAATCAGCCATAGAAGATGCTAGAAAAGTCTATCTTTGGAATGAGGCAGGTATTGAGAAAGAGACAAGTTCATCTGATTCTTTTCTGGGATTCGGCTTTTATGCGAATTACTTACAATTATCTATTAAACAGTTATTTAAAAAAAATAAGAAAGGGAGTTCCTTATGAATCACATTACAAATTTTGCAGAGAGTTTTATGAAACTCTTCCAATTAGGTGGAGAAACCTTTATTAGCTGGATGACAAATATTGTACCGCTTGTCTTAATGCTATTGATTGCAATGAATACCCTTATCGCTTTCTTGGGAGAAGAGAAGGTCAATTCCCTGGCTAAGATTTCTGCCAAAAATCCTGTTAGCCGGTATATGATTTTACCTTTCATTTCTGCCTTTATGCTGGGGAATCCGATGGCAATCAGTATGGGACGTTTCTTACCAGAATATTATAAACCTAGTTTTGTAGCAGCTCAGATGCAGTTCTGCCACACTTCAAATGGTGTATTTCCGCATATCAATCCTGGGGAATTGTTTGTATGGATGGGAATTGCAACAGGAATTCAAACTTTAGGTTTAAGTCAAATGGACTTAGCCATTCGTTACATGCTTGTTGGGCTTGTCATGAACTTTGTAGGCGGTTGGGTGACCGATTTTACAACTGCTTATGTAGCAAAACAGCAAGGTGTTACCTTGAGTAAAACATTTGATTTATAGAAAGAGTGAAATTATGTCATATAAGAGTATAAAAGTTGTTAAAGGAAATGGCGGTTTCGGAGGACCTTTGGTCATTACACCTAGTGAAGCTAAGCATAAATTCATCTATATCACTGGCGGAGGAGAAAAGCCAGATATTGTAGATAAAATTGCTGATTTGACCGGTATGGAAGCTGTTAATGGGTTTAAAACTTCTATCCCAGATGAGGAAATTGCTTTAGCAATCGTGGATTGTGGCGGTACTCTTCGCTGTGGTATTTATCCTAAAAAGGGGATCCCTACAATAAATATTGTCGCTACAGGGAAAAGTGGGCCTCTAGCTCAATATATAACCGAGGAAATCTATGTGTCAGCAGTTGGCCTTAATCAAATTTCTGCTGCTAATGAAGACGAAAAAGCGACAACTGTGGTAACAGAAAAGCCAACTTACGATACTAGTAAAAAAATTACAGAGCAAAAAGCTGAAACAAGTATTGTAGCAAGAATTGGGATGGGCGCTGGGAAGGTCGTTGCGACTTTCAACCAGGCTGCTCGTGAAGCCATCCAAACAATGCTCAACACGATCATTCCTTTCATGGCCTTTGTTTCCTTGCTGATTGGGGTTATTCAAGGTTCAGGTGTTGGAAATTGGCTGGCAAAATTAATGGTTCCCCTAGCTGGGAACATCTGGGGACTCATTTTGATTGGCTTTATCTGTTCCTTGCCATTCCTATCTCCTTTGTTAGGCCCCGGAGCTGTTATCAGTCAGATTATTGGAACCTTAATTGGAGTTGAAATCGGCAAAGGGACTATTCCGCCCCAAATGGCTCTGCCAGCTATATTTGCTATCAACACTCAAAACGGTTGTGATTTCATTCCTGTAGCACTCGGTCTATCTGAAGCCAAGGCTGAAACAGTTGAGGTTGGTGTCCCTTCTGTGCTTTATTCACGCTTTCTCAATGGTGTTCCGCGGGTGCTAGTAGCTTGGATAGCTAGTATTGGCCTTTATCAGTAAACTTTTGATAGATGCACGTAAACATAGCAACTATTATGTTAAACTTATCTATAAGCATAAGTTTATGACAGATTTGAGAAAGGATGAATAGGAATTAGATGAAGAAAATTTTTGAAGCTAAAGTAATTCAAGTGGGGCCTGAAGCTCAGAATATGATTCAAGATGCCAATATGCTCATTTTATTTGGAGAAGAAGCACCGGAAGATTTATCAGAGTATTGTTTTAAGATTGATAATAAAAATCTGCTAGGTTCAATACTAGAAGGTGGCAAGCTGGTGGTAGATAATCAGGAATATTCGATTAGTTCCGTAGGAAATGTAGTAGAAAAAAATTTAACTGGACTGGGACATATCACGATTTCTTTTGATGGTTCAAAAGAGGGGAGCCTTCCTGGTACACTCCATGTTGTAGCAGATCAAGCGGTAGTAATTGATAAAGATTCTACCATTCAGATTTTTGAAACTGCTTAACCATAATAAAATTTCAAATCAAGCAATTTAGAAAAATAAAAGTCTAAAAAATTGATTCAGAGCCTGGACAAAAAGTCCAGGCTTCTGGGTCTAAATTAGAAAAAATAGATGACGCAGTGGTTGATTGGCAAGTCAATCAAACTAGCCAGTCAGTGCAAGGGAATTTCCAGCAAATGCATCCACAAGGGGTGCTTGAACAGAAGGGAAAGACCAAAAAGGTATCTACCCAACTTCAGCCAACTTCTCAACTGACTTGCACTCACTTGGTCAATTTATCCAAGAAGGAACTCGTATCATGTTTGAAACAGTTGTCCGTGTTGACAAACCTCGTAAAAACGTGATTATCCCTAGCTTGGAAGAAGACCTTGATGGACTTGGTTACCTTCAAGGAAAAGACGTTGACTTTGTAAACAAAAAAGCAACTGACGGTGTTCTTCTTGCCCACACAGACGGTGATGTACCAAACATGTACGTGACTCTTCCAGAGCAAGATGCTTTCACTCTTGGTTATACAATCTACTTCTTCGAATTGGCTATCGCCCTTTCAGGTTACTTGAATGCCATCAACCCATTTGACCAACCAGGTGTTGAAGCTTACAAACGTAACATGTTTGCCCTTCTTGGAAAACCAGGATTTGAAGAATTGAGCAAAGAACTTAACGCACGTCTATAATAATGGAAGAAAAGAGTGGTTTATCCACTCTTTTTACTCTCTTTATCCATAGAAATTGGACTCAGCCAAGACTTGTGATATAATATAGAGAGCAAAAAGGCAGACGCCTAGAGACTTTATAGGAGAAACTATGTCAAAAGATATCCGCGTACGTTACGCACCAAGTCCAACAGGACTACTACACATCGGAAATGCCCGTACAGCATTGTTCAACTACCTTTATGCACGTCATCACGGTGGAACTTTTATTATCCGTATCGAAGATACTGACCGTAAACGCCATGTCGAAGATGGTGAACGTTCACAACTTGAAAACCTTCGTTGGTTAGGTATGGATTGGGATGAAAGCCCAGAAACACATGAAAATTACCGCCAGTCTGAGCGTTTGGACTTGTATCAAAAATTCATCGATCAATTGCTAGTTGAAGGAAAAGCCTACAAATCTTACGTTACAGAAGAAGAGTTGGCAACTGAACGCGAACGCCAAGAAGCAGCTGGCGAAACACCTCGATATATCAACGAATACCTTGGTATGAGTGAAGAAGAAAAAGCAGCTTACATCGCAGAACGTGAAGCAGCAGGGATCATCCCAACTGTTCGTTTGGCTGTCAATGAGTCAGGTATCTACAAGTGGCATGATATGGTCAAAGGTGATATCGAATTTGAAGGTGGAAATATCGGTGGTGACTGGGTTATCCAAAAGAAAGATGGTTACCCAACATACAACTTTGCCGTTGTCATTGATGATCATGATATGCAGATTTCTCACGTAATCCGTGGAGACGACCACATTGCTAATACACCAAAACAGCTTATGGTCTATGAAGCACTTGGTTGGGAAGCTCCAGAGTTCGGTCACATGACCTTGATTATCAACTCTGAGACTGGTAAGAAGTTATCTAAACGTGATACTAATACACTTCAATTTATCGAAGATTATCGAAAGAAAGGTTACCTTCCAGAAGCAGTCTTTAACTTTATTGCTCTTCTTGGTTGGAACCCAGGTGGCGAAGATGAAATCTTCTCTCGTGAAGAACTCATTAAACTTTTCGATGAAAACCGCCTCAGCAAGTCTCCAGCTGCCTTTGACCAGAAAAAACTAGACTGGATGAGCAATGATTATATCAAGAATGCAGACCTAGAAACTATCTTTGAAATGGCAAAACCATTCTTAGAGGAAGCGGGCCGTTTAACTGACAAGGCTGAAAAATTAGTTGAGCTCTATAAACCACAAATGAAATCAGTAGATGAGATTATCCCATTGACAGATCTCTTCTTCTCAGATTTCCCAGAATTGACAGAAGCAGAACGCGAAGTCATGGCGGAGGCAACGGTCCCAACAGTTCTTGAAGCCTTCAAAGCAAAACTTGAGGCGATGACAGATGATGAATTTGTAACAGAGAATATCTTCCCGCAAATCAAAGCTGTTCAAAAAGAAACAGGTATCAAAGGGAAAAATCTCTTCATGCCAATTCGCATCGCAGTTTCAGGTGAAATGCATGGACCAGAATTGCCAGATACTATCTTCTTGTTAGGCCGTGAAAAATCAATCCAGCATATCGAAAACATGCTAAAAGAAATCTCTAAATAAAAAGGATGCAACAATGGACATCTGGGAAAAGATGTACGAAGAAGCACAGAAGCTATACGATCCACATGAAGTATCTGATTTTGTTTACGCTAACCATGTTGTGGCCGCAGTAGAAGCAGAAGATGGACAAATATTTACAGGTTTCTGTATGGAGGGAACCTGTGGTGTTTTCCATCTCTGCGCAGAGCGGGCGGCTCTCTTCAATATGTACCAATTTTCAGGACAAACTAAGGTTAAAAAAGTATTAGCCTTTCGAGAGCAACCACCTTATGGTGGAAGTTCGGGTATGCCTTGTGGCGCATGCAGAGAGTTCCTCTTAGAGTTGAACGCTGAAAATAAAGATGCAGAATTCATGATGGACTACGATACAAGAAAGACGGTGAAAGTCGCAGAACTAATCCCATATTGGTGGGGAGAAGAACGTGCTTCTAAGTTTAATAATCAATAGAAGAGTCAGTATAATTCTGGCTCTTTTTACTTAATTTGAAAAAAACAGAAAAAGTAGTTGACAAAGTTTGAAAAGTCTGTATAATAGTAAGAGTTGAAAATAACAGCTCTGGTCCGTTGGTCAAGGGGTTAAGACACCGCCTTTTCACGGCGGTAACACGGGTTCGAATCCCGTACGGACTATGGTATGTTGCAGATGGAACACT
>NZ_NCVF01000026.1:0-67714 GCF_002096755.1 Streptococcus mitis | reverse complement strand
TATCATCAAAATTAAGAAAGAAAGGAATTGAACCCACCCTAAAAGCAGTGGGAAAAAGATAGTTGGTCTAGCGAGCATCGCTCACTGTACCCAACTCCTATTTTCCCTTTGCTTTTTGACGGGTTTGGTATCTTTCTCAATATAAAATATAAAATAAAGAAAGGTAGAGCGTGTGTTTTGATTTGAACACGAGCGGAAAACTTTTCTAAAAACTCAGAAGAGAAGGGGAATTCGGGCTTGAATTGAAGCCGGTCTAATCTTCTCGATATCATCAAAATTAAGAAAGAAAGGAATTGAACCCACCCTAAAAGCAGTGGGAAAAAGATAGTTGGTCTAGCGAGCATCGCTCACTGCACCCAACTCCTATTTTCCCTTTGCTTTTTGACGGGTTTGGTATCTTATATTATGTCTATCCATATTGCTGCTCAGCAGGGTGAAATTGCTGATAAAATTCTTCTTCCTGGGGATCCTCTTCGTGCTAAGTTTATTGCGGAGAATTTCCTTGAAGATGCTGTTTGTTTTAACGAAGTGCGTAACATGTTTGGTTACACTGGTACTTACAAGGGCCACCGTGTATCTGTCATGGGAACTGGGATGGGGATGCCATCTATTTCGATTTATGCGCGTGAGTTGATTGTTGACTACGGTGTGAAGAAATTGATCCGTGTGGGAACAGCAGGTTCATTGAATGAAGATGTTCACGTCCGTGAATTGGTTTTGGCGCAAGCAGCTGCAACCAACTCTAACATCATCCGCAATGACTGGCCACAGTACGATTTCCCACAAATCGCTAGCTTTGATTTGCTGGACAAGGCCTACCATATCGCTAAAGAACTTGGTATGACAACCCACGTTGGGAACGTTTTGTCTTCTGATGTCTTTTACTCAAACTACATTGAAAAGAATATCGAGATTGGTAAATGGGGAGTCAAGGCTGTGGAAATGGAAGCAGCAGCTCTCTACTATTTGGCTGCCCAACATCATGTTGATGCCCTTGCTATCATGACTATTTCTGATAGTTTGGTCAATCCAGATGAAGACACGACTGCAGAAGAACGTCAAAATACCTTCACTGATATGATGAAGGTCGGTTTGGAAACCTTGATTGCAGAATAATTATAGCCAAAAAGGAAGCCCTTCTTTATGAATTGGAGGACTTCCTTTTCTTATCCAGAAATTGATCTAGTTCTTTCTGATTTCGAAGAATAGTGACTTTATGTGAGTATTCTTGGCAAAGTTTTTGGTAATTTTCTTTTTGAGCTTTAGCCCGCCCCTCCCAAAGAATCCATCTGATAAACTCCCAATTAAATTGTTCTTGACAACCAGCTGCCATACTTTCTCTGACCTTGCCTCGGTATTTGAGGTATCGTTTAAAGGCTCGAAAGAGACAGGTCAATGGCGAAAAATTAAGAAAGATGATTTGGTCAGCTTCCTGCATTCTTTCCTCATAGAAACACCAAGAATAATTTCCATCGATGACCCAAGCTTTATGATTGGTGAGAAAGTTTTTCATCTCGGTCAACATCCATTCTTGGTCACTGTCTTGCCAACCAGGCTGAAATTGGAGTGTGTCCATATGTAGTTTGGGGATGGAGTAGCAGTGAGACAACTTTTCTGCTAGAGTTGACTTACCAGAACCAGAATATCCGATAATTGCGATTTTCATTTTCTACCTTTTCCTATTTGGAGACAAAAAAACAGCCTCTATGGACTGTTTCTTATTTAGCAAGTTTAGCTGAAAGACGAGCTTTATCGCGGCTTGCTTTGTTTTTGTGAATCAAACCTTTAGTTTCTGCTTTATCGATAGCTGAGCTAGCAGCACGGAAAAGTTCTTCAGATGGGTTTGCTTCGAAAGCTTTGATAGCAGTACGCATAGCTGATTTTTGAGCTGAGTTCTTTTCGTTTTGTTTAACGTTCAATTCAGCGCGTTTGATAGCTGATTTAATGTTTGCCAATGTTCTTACCTCCATATTTACTAACTATACCATTATATCTGAAAACTTACGTTTTGACAAGGGAAAATTATTTTTTTAAGTAAATTTCATCGATTTCATGGTTCTTTGTTTTATGAAGAATCACTTCTGCACGATTTCTAGTTGGTTCAATATAATTTTGTAGATTTGTGAGATTGATACTGGTCCAGACCTGATGGGCAAAGGATTCCACTTCCCCAATCGGCATTTGTGTAAAACGATAATAGTAGCTATCAGGGTCGTTTTGAGCTAGGCTCAGCATTTTCAAGAAACGGTCTAGATACCAACTCTCGATGTCATCGACTGCAGCATCAACATAGATGGAAAAGTCAAAGAAGTCAGTAATGTAGAGACGCTCGTTTTGTGGATTTTGAAAGACATTTATTCCCTCAACAATGACAAAATCAGCAGCTTTGACGCTTTGCTTTTCCTCGGGTACGATGTCGTAGACTTCATGAGAATAGACAGGAATATCTACATCTTGTCCATTTTTGATGTGATCCAGGAAGTTGAGAAGAGCTTCCATATCATAGCTTTCAGGAAATCCCTTGCGATTTAAAATCCCTTGTTCAATCAAGGTCTGGTTGGGATAGAGAAAGCCGTCAGTTGTTACCAACTCAACTGTAGCATCTGTAAGTGTACGGGACAGTAGGATTTGAAGTAGGCGACTGGTTGTGGATTTTCCAACGGCAACACTCCCAGAAACCCCAATGATAAAAGGCTGAGCTTTACTCTCACGTTGAAGAAAAATTCCTTTTGAAAAGGCCAAATCATCCTTGGTACGCTTGTAAATCTGGATGAGATGGGCTAGGGGAAGATAGACATCGGTCACATCCTGCAAGCTAATCTGGTCATTAAAACTCTTGATGGATTCTAATTCCTCTTCAGTCAAAGGAGGTGTTGTCTTCCGATGTAAAGATTGCCAAGTCTGGCGGCTGATTTTTTCAAAATGTAAAAATTCGTTGGTCATAAGTTTGTCTTTCTGATTCGATATCTTAGTATAGCATATTTTGGGACTAAAAACATCTAGTATCTGATAGAAAAAGTTTCTTTCGATTAGAAAAATAATAACAAACTACATCGTATTGTCAAATTACTTGGAAACGATTTAATATTTCGTTAAATTATGGTAAAATAGTTTCATGAGTAAAATGTATTATGCAGAAAATCCTGACGCTGCTCACGATATTCATGAGTTGCGAGTAGAATTGTTGGGACAAAAAATGACCTTTTTAACGGATGCGGGTGTTTTTAGCAAGAAAATGGTTGATTTTGGAAGTCAACTCTTGCTCAAGTGTCTTGAGGTCAACCAAGGAGAAACTGTCCTTGATGTAGGCTGTGGTTACGGACCTTTGGGCTTGTCCTTAGCTAAGGCTTATGGAGTTCAGGCGACCATGGTCGACATCAACAATCGTGCCTTGGATTTGGCACGACAAAATGCTGAACGAAATAAAGTGGCAGCTACGATTTTCCAGTCTAACATCTATGAACAAGTTGAAGGGAAATTTGACCATGTCATTGCCAACCCCCCTATCCGTGCAGGTAAGCAAGTGGTTCATGAAATCATTGAGAAAAGTAAAGATTTCTTGGAAACTGGTGGGGATTTAACAATCGTTATCCAGAAGAAACAAGGGGCTCCAAGTGCCAAGTCCAAGATGGAAGATGTGTTTGGTAATTGTGAAATCGTCAAAAAAGATAAGGGATACTATATCCTTAGAAGTGTGAAAGAATGAGAGCAGTTGATTTAATCCAAAAGAAACGAGACGGTCAAGAACTGACTTCGAGTGAAATTGAATGGCTAGTTGAAGGCTATGTGTCAGGAACTGTTCCTGATTATCAGATGTCTGCTTTTGCTATGGCTGTTTATTTCAAAGGAATGACGACTCGAGAAATCTCTGATCTGACTATGAAAATGGTTAAGACTGGTCAAGAGTTTGATTTATCTGCTATTGATGGGGTTAAGGTTGACAAGCATTCTACTGGGGGTGTTGGTGATAAGGTAACCTTGATTTTGGCTCCCCTTGTTGCTAGCTTCGGTGTGCCTGTGGCAAAAATGAGTGGTCGTGGTCTCGGCCATACGGGCGGTACGATTGATAAATTGGAGTCCATTAAGGGCTATCAAGTAGAACGTAGTCAAGAGGATTTTATTCACCAAGTTCAGGACATTGGTGTATCTGTCATTGGGCAATCAGACCAGCTGGTCAAAGCGGATAAGCTTCTCTACGCCCTACGTGATGTGACCGCAACTGTCGATACGATTCCTTTGATTGCCAGTTCTGTCATGAGCAAGAAAATCGCGGCAGGAGCAGATGCTATTTTGCTAGACGTGACCGTTGGTGAGGGTGCTTTCATGAAGACGGTTGATGAGGCGCATGAGTTGGCTCAAACCATGGTGGAACTTGGTAAGGCAGTTGGTAGAAAAACGGTAGCAGTGATTACGGATATGAGCCAGCCCTTGGGACGAGCGATTGGAAATCGTCTGGAAATTCTTGAAGCACTGGAGATTTTACAAGGTCAAGGACGTCAGGATATTACCCACTTCATCTGTGAATTGGCTCAAATTATGCTTGACTTGGCAAATGTAAACAAGACAGTTGAAGAAGTTCACCAACATCTTGAGAATGGTCAAGCGCTGGCTAAGTTTGAGGAAATGGTCCAAGCCCAAGGTGGAGACTTGGAAGACCTCTATCGTCCTGTAAATGTGGCCCATGTGGTGGAAATCCCTGCTCAGGAAACGGGTGTCATTTCAGCTCTTCCAGCTATGGAATTTGGACTTTATGCTATGAGACTGGGGGCAGGCCGTGCAGTCAAGTCTGATGCCTTGGACTATGAAACAGGAATTGTTTTTGAAAAGAAAGTTGGAGATTCCGTTCAAAAGGGAGAAATTGTTGCAAAAGTATACACAAATGGAAAAATTTCTCCTCAGCTAGTTACAGATTTTCAAAAATATGTTAAAATAAATGATAGTGTGCAAAGTTTACGAGAAATCATAGAAATAATCTCATAAACTGCAGGAGAATCCGAATATGAAATTAAATAAATATATCGATCATACACTTTTGAAACAAGATGCGACAGAAAATCAAATTGATTGTTTGTTGTCTGAAGCTAGAGAGTATGATTTTGCCAGTGTTTGCGTTAATCCGATCTGGGTTGAACATGCTAAAAAAGGTCTTGAAGACACAGATGTCAAGGTCTGCACAGTAGTAGGTTTCCCCTTGGGAGCAACAACTTCAGCTGTGAAAGCATTTGAAACCAAAGAAGCTATTCAAAATGGTGCAGATGAGATTGATATGGTGATCAATGTTGGAGCTCTCAAGTCGGGTAATTTAGCCTTGGTTGAGTCAGATATTCGCGCAGTCGTGGAAGCAAGTAGGGACAAGTTAGTGAAAGTCATTATTGAAGCTTGCCTTCTGACTGACCAAGAAAAAGTTTTGGCTTGCCAATTAGCTCAAAAAGCTGGAGCTGATTTTGTTAAAACATCTACTGGCTTTTCAACTGGTGGTGCTACGATAGCAGATGTTAGATTAATGCGTGAAACAGTTGGACCTGATATGGGAGTCAAGGCTGCTGGCGGAGCTCGTTCTTATGCAGATGCTCTTGCCTTTGTGGAAGCTGGGGCGACCCGTATTGGAACGTCAGCTGGGGTAGCCATTTTAAAAGGAGAATTGGCTGATGGCGACTACTGAGTTGATTGAACTAGCAATTGAAACCAGCAAGAAAGCCTATGTGCCCTATTCTCATTTTCCAGTCGGAGCTGTTCTAGTGGCGAAAGACGGAAGTGTTTACACGGGAGTGAATATCGAAAATGCTAGCTATCCTTTGACCAATTGCGGTGAGAGAACAGCCATTTTTAAGGCTGTATCTGAAGGCCAAAGAGAATTTTCAGAATTGATTGTCTATGGACAGACTGAAAAACCAATCTCGCCATGTGGAGCTTGTCGCCAAGTGATGGCTGAATTTTTTGAACAAGATCTAAAAGTGACCTTAGTCGCAAAAGATAAATCGACGGTCGAGATGACGGTCGGGGAGTTACTTCCATACTCTTTTACAGACTTAAACTAGTCTGAGTCGCTCTCTGAGTGGCACGGTCCTTGTGGCCAATCAATCCATACTTGCAACATCGTTGCACATCTTATTTAGGAGGTTCAGTAATGAACAAGAAACAATGGCTAGGCCTTGGTCTAGTTGCAGTGGCAGCAGTTGGACTTGCTGCATGTGGTAACCGCTCTTCTCGTAACGCAGCTTCATCTTCTGATGTGAAGACAAAAGCAGCAATCGTCACTGATACTGGTGGTGTTGATGACAAATCATTCAACCAATCAGCTTGGGAAGGTTTGCAAGACTGGGGTAAAGAACACAATCTTTCAAAAGATAAAGGTTTCACTTACTTCCAATCAACAAGTGAAGCTGACTACGCTAACAACTTGCAACAAGCTGCTGGAAGCTACAACCTAATCTTCGGTGTTGGTTTTGCCCTTCACAATGCAGTTAAAGATGCAGCAGAAGAGCACACTGATTTGAACTATGTTTTGATTGATGATGTGATTAAAGATAAAAAGAATGTTGCTAGTGTAACTTTCGCTGACAATGAATCTGCTTATCTCGCAGGTGTTGCAGCGGCTAAAACAACTAAGACAAAACAAGTTGGTTTTGTAGGTGGTATGGAGTCTGAAGTTATCTCTCGTTTTGAAGCTGGTTTCAAGGCAGGTGTTGCCTCGGTAGATTCATCTATAAAAGTACAAGTTGACTATGCTGGTTCATTTAATGATAATGCCAAAGGTAAAACAATTGCAGCGGCACAATACGCAGCTGGTGCAGACGTTGTTTACCAAGTAGCTGGTGGTACAGGTGCAGGTGTCTTTGCAGAAGCAAAATCACTCAACGAGAGCCGTCCTGAAAGTGAAAAAGTTTGGGTTATCGGTGTTGACCGTGACCAAGAAGTAGAAGGTAAATACACTTCTAAAGATGGTAAAGAATCAAACTTCGTTCTTGTATCTACTTTGAAACAAGTTGGCACAACTGTAAAAGATATTGCTAACAAAGCAGAAAAAGGTGAGTTCCCTGGCGGTCAAGTAATCGTTTACTCATTGAAAGATAAAGGTGTTGACTTGGCAGTAACAAACCTTTCAGAAGAAGGTAAAAAAGCTGTTGAAGATGCAAAAGCTAAAATCCTTGATGGAAGCGTAAAAGTTCCTGCAAAATAATGGATGGAAGTCATTTCTTAGGAAGCGGCCCTCGGCCGCTTTTTTAAGAGTTGAGACAAAATCATTTTGTCTCAGTAAAGCTTGCTACTAGACAAACTAGCAAGTTTTATTGAAATAAAATAAGACTCTGAAAGGAAGAGCACATGGCACACGAAAATGTCATTGAGATGCGTGATATTACCAAGGTGTTTGGTGAATTTGTTGCCAACGACAAAATCAACCTGCACCTACGAAAAGGTGAAATTCATGCACTTTTAGGAGAAAATGGGGCTGGAAAGTCCACGCTAATGAACATGTTAGCAGGGCTTCTTGAACCAACCAGTGGTGAAATTGTGGTCAACGGTCAAGTTGTCAACCTCGACTCCCCATCTAAAGCAGCTAGCTTGGGAATCGGGATGGTTCACCAGCACTTTATGTTGGTAGAAGCCTTCACAGTGGCTGAAAACATCATTTTAGGTAGTGAATTGACTAAAAATGGTGTGCTAGATATCGCTGGAGCTAGCAAAGAAATCAAGGCTCTTTCTGAACGTTACGGCTTAGATGTTGATCCTTCTGCTAAGGTGGCAGATATCTCAGTTGGAGCCCAACAACGTGTAGAAATTTTAAAAACCCTTTATCGTGGGGCTGATATTCTTATCTTTGACGAACCAACGGCTGTCTTGACTCCATCAGAAATTGATGAGTTGATGGCTATTTTGAAAAATCTTGTCAAAGAAGGGAAATCAATTATCTTGATTACCCACAAGTTGGACGAGATTCGTGCAGTTTCTGACCGCGTTACAGTTATCCGTCGTGGGAAATCAATTGAAACTGTCGAAATCGCAGGGGCTACCAATGCTGATTTGGCAGAAATGATGGTAGGACGTTCTGTTTCCTTTAAAACAGAGAAACAAGCCTCTCAACCAAAAGAAGTAGTCTTGTCAATCAAAGATTTGGTGGTCAATGAAAACCGCGGTGTCCCAGCTGTGAAAAATCTGTCCTTGGATGTTCGAGCGGGAGAGATTGTTGGTATTGCGGGGATTGATGGAAATGGTCAGTCTGAACTGATTCAAGCCATCACAGGTCTTCGCAAGGTTGAATCTGGTAGCATTGAGCTAAAAGGAGATTCAATTGTAGGCTTGCACCCACGACAAATTACAGAACTAAGTGTTGGGCACGTTCCAGAAGACCGTCACCGTGATGGCTTGATTTTGGAAATGATGATCTCTGAAAATATTGCCCTTCAAACCTACTATAAAGAACCACATAGTAAAAATGGAATTTTGAACTATTCAAATATTACTTCTTATGCTAAAAAGCTAATGGAAGAGTTTGATGTTCGTGCTGCTAGTGAAATTGTTCCTGCAGCTGCACTTTCAGGAGGAAATCAACAAAAAGCAATTATTGCTCGTGAAATTGATCGAGATCCTGATCTCCTTATCGTCAGCCAGCCAACTCGTGGGTTGGATGTCGGTGCCATTGAATATATCCACAAGCGCTTGATTGAAGAGCGTGATAATGGTAAGGCTGTCCTTGTTGTCAGCTTTGAGTTGGATGAGATTTTAAACGTCTCAGACCGTATTGCCGTTATCCACGATGGTAAGATTCAAGGTATTGTATCACCAGAAACAACCAATAAACAAGAACTAGGTGTCTTGATGGCGGGTGGAAACTTGGGAAAGGAGAAGAGTGATGTCTAAAAAATTACAACAAATTTCGGTTCCCTTGATTTCTGTCTTCCTAGGAATTTTACTCGGAGCCATTGTTATGTGGATCTTCGGTTATGATGCTATTTGGGGCTACGAAGAATTGTTCTATACAGCCTTTGGTAGTCTGCGTGGGATTGGAGAAATCTTCCGTGCTATGGGGCCTCTAATCCTGATTGGTCTTGGTTTTGCCGTTGCCAGTCGCGCCGGTTTCTTTAACGTTGGGCTTCCTGGTCAGGCTTTGGCAGGTTGGATTCTCAGTGGTTGGTTTGCCTTGTCGCATCCAGATATGCCACGTCCCTTGATGATTCTAGCAACTATCGTGATTGCCTTGATTGCTGGTGGGATTGTCGGAGCGATTCCAGGTATACTTAGAGCTTATCTAGGGACATCAGAGGTTATCGTAACCATCATGATGAACTACATTGTCTTGTATGTAGGAAATGCCTTTATCCATGCCTTTCCTAAAGACTTTATGCAAAGTACAGATTCGACAATTCGTGTTGGGGCTAATGCAACCTATCAGACACCTTGGTTGGCTGAGTTGACTGGTAATTCGCGGATGAATATTGGTATTTTCTTTGCCATCATTGCCGTTGCAGTTATTTGGTTCATGCTCAAGAAAACAACCCTTGGTTTTGAAATCCGTGCGGTTGGTCTTAATCCACATGCTTCAGAATATGCTGGTATTTCTGCAAAAAGAACGATTATCCTCTCAATGATTATTTCAGGTGCCTTGGCAGGTCTTGGTGGAGCTGTTGAAGGACTTGGAACCTTCCAGAACGTCTATGTTCAAGGGGCATCTTTAGCTGTTGGATTTAACGGTATGGCGGTTAGTCTGCTTGCGGCCAACTCACCAATTGGTATTCTCTTTGCAGCCTTCCTATTTGGTGTTCTCCAAGTTGGAGCCCCTGGTATGAATGCGGCGCAGGTACCGTCTGAGCTTGTCAGCATTGTAACAGCGTCTATTATCTTCTTTGTCAGTGTTCATTACCTTATCGAACGCTTTGTCAAACCGAAAAAACAAGTTAAAGGAGGTAAGTAAAGATGTCTATTACAACCTTGCTCACCCTCTTGGTGTCTTCTATGCTGATTTACTCAGCGCCCCTCATCTTTACAAGTATCGGTGGTGTTTTCTCTGAACGTGGTGGTGTGGTAAACGTCGGCCTTGAAGGAATTATGGTTATGGGTGCCTTTTCTGGAGTCGTCTTTAACCTTGAATTTGCAGAACAATTTGGAGCAGCAACTCCATGGCTATCCTTGCTTGTAGCAGGATTGGTTGGAGGCCTCTTCTCTATCATCCACGCAGCAGCGACGGTTCATTTCCGTGCAGACCATGTTGTCAGCGGTACGGTATTGAACTTGATGGCGCCTGCCCTGGCTGTTTTCTTGGTGAAAGTTCTTTATAACAAAGGACAAACCGACAACCTAAGTCAGACTTTTGGACGCTTTGATTTCCCAGTCTTGGCAAATATCCCAGTTATCGGTGATATATTCTTCAAGTCAACAAGTCTGCTAGGTTATATCGCGATTGTCTTCTCGTTCCTTGCTTGGTTTATTCTCTTCAAAACGCGCTTTGGTCTTCGTCTCCGCTCTGTTGGTGAACATCCTCAAGCAGCAGATACTTTGGGAATCAATGTCTACAAGATGAGATATTTAGGGGTTATTATTTCAGGTTTCCTAGGTGGAATTGGCGGAGCGATTTATGCTCAATCCATCTCAGTTAACTTCTCGGTAACAACTATCGTTGGACCTGGATTTATTGCTCTTGCTGCGATGATCTTCGGAAAATGGAATCCAATCGGAGCCATGCTATCTAGTCTCTTCTTTGGACTTTCACAAAGTTTGGCTGTTATCGGTTCTCAATTGCCGTTCCTACAAGGTGTGCCAACAGTTTATCTTCAAATCGCACCTTATGTTTTGACAATTCTTGTCTTAGCAGCCTTCTTTGGAAAAGCAGTTGCACCAAAAGCAGATGGTATCAACTATATCAAATCAAAATAAGCATACAAAAAAACGTCAGTTCAAAACTGGCGTTTTATTTTTTAGGATGTTGGTGACTTAGGTTCAATCCCCAAGGGACCAAATTTTCAGTTTTATTTTTGATACGAGAGATATTGTCCTTATGACGAATGATAATCAAACTAGCAAGAGCTAGGATAATAGCGATGAAGAGAGGATCATAGTGATTCAGAATAAAACCAAAAAGTGGAAAAAGTAGAACCCCGATAACAGCCGCGATAGATGCTGTGACACTAGATAGTGAAATCATACTACCAAGATAGAGGGTTCCAAAGAAAACAACTGCTAGGTAGAGACAGAAGACAGGCGCAAATCCGAAAACCACTCCTGCACTGGTTGCGACAGCCTTACCACCCTTAAATCCTGCAAAGAGAGGGAAGGTATGTCCAATGACAGCCAAAAGTCCAAAGATGAGAGGCGAAACACCTTGCAGATGAAACATAATCGGAAGAAGTGTTGCTAGGGTTCCTTTGAAAAAGTCAATCACAAAGGTTGCCATACCAGCTTTCTTGCCTAAAATGCGGAAAGTATTGGTTGTTCCAGTATTGCCAGAACCATGTTCACGCAGATTGATTTGAAAGAATACTTGTCCAATCCAGAGACCAGACGGAATCGAACCCAGCAGATAGGCTAGGATTAATAAAACTATTGTAATCATACTCCTATTATATCATGAAATGGAGAAGAAAGGCAGAGAATCTCTTCTGAAATTGTCACAGCGGAGAAAGAAAAATTTTGCAAAATCCTTAGAAAACCTGTAGAATAGTAAAGATGAACGAATAGGAGGTTCCTTGTGTCAAAAAAGGAAATCAATATTAACAATTATAATGATGACGCCATTCAGGTGCTAGAAGGGTTGGATGCAGTCCGAAAACGTCCAGGGATGTATATTGGATCGACTGATGGAGCAGGACTCCACCACCTCGTCTGGGAAATCGTCGATAATGCGGTCGATGAAGCCCTGTCTGGGTTTGGCGATCGTATTGATGTGACCATTAATAAAGATGGAAGTTTAACGGTTCAAGACCACGGACGTGGAATGCCAACTGGTATGCACGCGATGGGAATTCCAACTGTTGAGGTTATCTTTACCATTCTTCATGCAGGAGGGAAATTCGGTCAGGGTGGCTACAAGACATCTGGTGGTCTCCACGGGGTGGGTTCTTCCGTTGTTAACGCTCTTTCAAGTTGGCTAGAAGTTGAAATCACTCGCGATGGTGCAATCTACAAGCAACGTTTTGAAAATGGTGGAAAACCTGTCACGACTCTGAAGAAAATCGGTACAGCACCCAAGTCTAAAACAGGTACCAAGGTTACTTTTATGCCTGATGCGACGATCTTCTCTACGACAGACTTCAAGTACAATACCATCTCAGAGCGTCTTAATGAATCAGCCTTTCTCTTGAAAAATGTGACCTTGTCATTAACGGACAAACGAACAGAGGAAGCTATTGAATTCCACTATGAGAACGGGGTGCAGGACTTTGTTTCTTACCTCAACGAAGACAAGGAAACCTTGACGCCAGTCCTTTACTTTGAAGGTGAAGACAACGGGTTCCAAGTGGAAGTAGCTCTCCAGTACAATGATGGATTCTCAGATAACATTCTGTCCTTTGTTAATAACGTTCGCACCAAAGATGGTGGTACGCACGAGACAGGACTCAAGTCTGCCATTACCAAGGTTATGAACGACTATGCGCGTAAGACGGGGCTTCTCAAGGAAAAAGATAAAAACCTTGAAGGTTCAGACTATCGTGAGGGACTAGCGGCTGTCCTCTCTATTCTAGTCCCTGAAGAACATTTGCAGTTTGAGGGTCAGACCAAGGACAAACTAGGAAGTCCACTAGCTCGTCCCGTTGTGGATGGAATTGTGGCGGATAAGTTGACCTTTTTCCTTATGGAAAATGGTGAATTGGCTTCTAACCTCATCCGCAAGGCTATTAAGGCCCGTGATGCTCGTGAAGCAGCACGTAAGGCGCGTGATGAGAGCCGTAATGGTAAGAAAAATAAAAAAGACAAGGGCCTCTTGTCTGGAAAATTGACCCCAGCCCAGTCTAAGAATCCGGCTAAGAATGAACTCTATCTAGTCGAGGGGGATTCTGCCGGAGGTTCTGCCAAACAAGGCCGTGACCGCAAGTTCCAGGCAATCTTGCCTCTTCGTGGTAAGGTTATCAATACAGCCAAGGCCAAGATGGCGGATATCCTCAAAAATGAAGAAATCAACACCATGATTTATACCATCGGTGCTGGTGTAGGAGCAGATTTCTCCCTTGAAGATGCCAACTATGACAAGATTATTATCATGACCGATGCGGACACCGATGGTGCCCATATTCAAACACTTCTCTTAACCTTTTTCTACCGTTATATGCGTCCGCTAGTTGAGGCGGGACATGTCTATATTGCTCTCCCTCCTCTTTACAAGATGTCAAAAGGTAAAGGTAAGAAAGAAGAAGTAGCCTACGCATGGACAGACGGAGAACTTGAAGAACTCCGCAAGCAGTTCGGTAAAGGCGCTACCCTACAGCGCTACAAGGGACTTGGTGAGATGAATGCGGACCAGCTCTGGGAAACAACCATGAATCCAGAAACCCGTACCCTCATACGTGTCACCATCGAAGACCTGGCTCGCGCCGAACGCCGTGTCAATGTCCTCATGGGAGACAAGGTCGAACCACGCCGTAAGTGGATTGAGGATAATGTCAAATTTACGCTGGAAGAAGCGACAGTGTTTTAATGAAAGAAAATAATATGTTAGTAAACTGGAAATTAGAGTCGGATGTGAATGACTATGTGAAAAAGCAGTTTGAAAATCTTGGTTTGAAAAAATTGCAGGATTATAATGAAGAATCTGCTATGAGTGCTTATCTCAAAGAGGCGCTTAAGGGAGCGGCTAAGACGCAAACTAAGACTAATTTTGGAAAACCAGATTTTCATATTGAAAAATACAAACAAATTCCTATCCTGATTGAAAACAAACTCAAATTATCTAAGCTAGTTGCTCAAACAAAGGAAGGTATTAAGTTTGATGATAAATCAATTAGTGATTTTGCAGTGAATGGGGCTTTGCATTATGCGAGGGCAGTTATTGATAGTGGTAAATATCATGAAGCCGTCGCAGTTGGTGTTGCAGGAGATAACGAAGAAAATGTGACTATCAAAGTTTATTATGTCTTTGGTTCTGCTCCTAATGCCTATAAAGAGCTATCAAAGGTAACGACTTTTGATTTTTTGGAAAATGAGTCCACCTTTGAGACTTTCTACAAAGATGCTGTCTTGAGCGAAGAAGAAAAACACCAAATTCTGATTGATAGTCAAGCGACCTTGCAAGGCTATGCTAAAAAGCTCAATAAATTGATGCACAATCATAATATCACAGCTCCTCAACGGGTGCTTTATGTGTCTGGTATGCTATTATCTATGCAGGATATCGTAGATTGCAAAGGCAACAAGGTTGATGAGGGCTTAATACCTGATGATTTAAAGGGTGTACAGTCTGAAACCAAGCGTGATGGTAAGAAAGTAGTTGATCAAATCAAGGCATTCCTAGATGAATGTGAAATCAATGAAGACAAGAAAACTCTCATGTTAGCTTCTTTTGGAGAAATTTCCAAAGATAGCCAGCGTGATGAGTTGACCACCAATGATAAAGAAGTAGCACAACTTCTCCCTCAAAAGGAAAATTCTGTTACCAAGCAAATCTTCACTTTTATCTATGAAAATATTTTCAAATCCATTGATGGTTTGGGTGGGCATATCGATATTATGGGGGAGATGTACTCCGAATTTCTCAAGTACGCTTTGGGAGATGGAAAAGAAATTGGTATTGTCCTGACCCCTCCGTATGTTACCAAAATGATGGCGCAAATTCTGGGGATAACCAGTGAGAGCAAGGTTATGGATTTGGCGACTGGTTCAGCTGGTTTCCTCATTTCAGCGATGGAGTTGATGATAGATTATGCCAATACCAGTTTTGGGAAGGGGACTTCTCGAGCCAACGATGAGATTGCAAAGCTCAAGAAAGATAATCTACTAGGAATAGAACTAAATGCAGAGATGTATACCTTGGCGACAACCAATATGATTCTTCGTGGAGATGGTTCTAGTCGAATTGAAAAAGGTTCAGCCTTTAATCGTCCTGAGAGTCTATTTACGGATTTTAAAGCTAATCGTGTCTTGCTGAATCCACCTTTCTCTTATGAAGAAAATGGTCTTCCCTTTATAGCTTATGGTTTGGATAAGATGGAGCGTGGCGGTCTTGGTGCTATTATCATTCAAGATAGTGCTGGTTCTGGTAAGGCAACAAAGACAGCTAAAGCTATTTTGAAAAAGCATACCCTGCTTGCCTCTATTAAAATGCCCGTGGATCTTTTTGTTCCCATGGCAGGGGTCCAGACTTCTATCTATATTTTTAAGGCTCATGAGGTACACGATTACGACCAGACGGTTAAATTTATTGACTTTAGAAATGACGGTTTTAAACGTGCTAAGCGAGGTATTTCAGAGGTTGATAATCCTATCCAGCGTTACCAATATGTGATTAAAATTTATAAGGCTGGCAAGAGGGCAGAGGTTAGTAAAGAACTTTGGGATTTGGATGCAGTCTTTATTGAGGACTTTATCACTAACAAGGGTAATGATTGGAATTTCGAACAGCACCAGATCATTGATACAAAACCAACCTTGGACGATTTTAAAAAGACTGTTGCTGACTACCTAGCTTGGGAAGTAGAACAACTCCTGAAGAGTAAGGGAGAAGATAGCTCAAAAAAAGCCTAAGCCCTCGCCTTCAAAAACTGGAGGAGGAATTTGAAGCAAGTGGGGGCGAGTGGAGAGAGTATCGGATTGTTAATCTTTTTGATGTTAAAAATACTCATAATATTTTAAGTTCATGGGTAACATAAAATAGTGGTTTGGTACCATATGTGACAGCCTCTCAAAATAATAATTCTGTATCTAGTTATATAGAATACGATAAAAGTATGCTAGATGAAGGGAATTCTATTTTTATCGGCGGTAAAACCTTGGTAATCAGTTACCAGGAAAAGGATTATTTTTCAAATGATAGTCATAATCTTGCTCTGTATTTTAAAAATGAGGAATATAGAACAAAAGAAATACAACTTTATATGGTTTCAGCTTTATATAAGTCATTAAAACCTTTGTATAGTTGGGGAAATTCAATATCGAAACAAAAAATACAAAACGATTTTGTTTCCCTCCCAACTCTTAATAACGAATTAGCATTTTCATATATGGAAAACTACATCAAAGCGCTCGAGGCTTATCTAACTGTAACAAATCTTAGGGATTACCATCTTACAAAAAATGATGAAAAAGTACTTGACAAGTTTGAAAAACTTTCCGATACTAAGAGTAGAGGAGTCGGAGGCATTCCGACTTTCTCCAGTTACAATGATAACCTTGTTTCCGAATATTCATCAAGGACGACGTTTAAAGAAAGACGACCAGATAAACGGAGACTTGCCTTTTGTGATGGCTGGTACGACCAATACAGGTGTTGTTCGAAATATTGGAAATGATGTGCGTGTTTTTCCAAAACATTCTCTAACCATTGATATTTTTGGTAATACATTTTATAGAGGTTATGAGTTTGGCGCTGGAGATGATACAGGGGTATTTTGGAACGATAAAATGAAAGATAGTAAGGTTCTACTTTATCTCAAGACAATCATTGAAAAATCACTAGTAGGAAAATACGACTTTGGAAGTAAGTTGCGTGCTTCTCAAACACATAATTTTCAATTTGATGTCCCTCAAGTAAATAACCAAATCGACTATACATTTATGTCTGACTTTATTCGAGCAGTGGAGAAATTAGTTATCAAGGATTTAGTCATCTGGGCTGATAAAAAAATTGCTGCGACTAAAGAAGTAGTGGCAAGATAGTTCAGGATATCTGTCCTTTTTAGGGATTAGCTGTCCTGATTTTTAGGCAGCTTTTCCCTAAAAAGGACAAGTTGAGTTTTGATAACAGCTGTTTATTTACAACTTACAAAAATTTTACATTGAAAAAAGTAAGAAGGAGAATCCAGTGAATGGTGAATACGAAACCTAAAGGAGCTGCGAAGATTAGATTGTTCAAAATAAGTCATGCAGAGTATGGGCAAGTACTTGATGTGTTGGATGCGAAAACATCTATTTTAGATGTAACCAATATGATTTCTAATAGAGAGCCTGATTATGAGTATTTTATTCCACAAGTGATATTTTCATTGGACAAAGAGGCTAAGGAAAATGGTTTCTATTTTAGCGGACTCAACGGAGATTTTGCTTACTTACCAAAGGTTACTACAGACATTGTAGAGCTTGAGTTGCCAGATGAACTGAAAGAACATATTGCTAAAGGACACCCTGTTTTCTATACAAAATGGCGTTAATAAGGGGAAGATATGGTATTGGAAAATAAACTAGGCATAACCAACTCAGCCCAGTTGGCAGATGCAGAAGAAAAACTGACAAAAAAACAAGCAGCCCTGCTTTTTCAGACAGGAGATTTGTTTAAGATGGAAGTTGGTACATTTTCAGGGCTGTCAGCGATTCACTATTATCTTTTCTCAGGTATCTATGATTTCGCTGAAAAGATCCGCGATGTCAATATTGCAAAGGATAACTTCCAATTTGCCCCTCGTATTTTTTTAGAGCAATCCTTGCAGTATATTGACAAACTTCCTCATGACAATTTTGATCAAGTGGTTGATAAGTATGCGGATATGAATATCGCCCATCCTTTCCGTGAGGGTAATGGACGAGCTATGAGAATTTGGCTAGATTGTATGCTTCGCTAGAAGCTGGGTAAAGTGGTAGATTGGAACGCCATTGATAAGGATGAATACCTTAATGCCATGAAGCGTAGTGCAGTATCGACTGGAGAACTCAAGTATCTCCTCCTCAATAACCTGACGGATGACCTCACTCAGGCCCGTTTCTTTAAGGGTGTGGATGCTTCATATTATTACGAAGGGTACAGCCTTTACCAGACAGGGAAGTTATAGTATAGAAACTATCCAGTAAGAAGAAGCAGACACCTAGTAATCTATAAAATGAGAAGGTACTGACATGAGAGCTGAAACAGAAATGCTAGATCTGATTTTACAGATTGCCAAAACTTTACAAGTCAAAGCTGTTGCCATGTCTGGTTCACGGATAAACCCAAAGGCCCCAAAAGATGAATTTCAAGACTATGACGTGGTCTATATCGTGGATGATTTAGATAATCTGACTAGTGACCTTTCTTGGCTGGATCAGTTTGGCAATCGTCTGATTGAGCAGCATAATATCTTAGGAAACCGTCGACTTTATCTCATGCTTTTTGAAGATGGCAATAGGATTGATCTAACCCTTTGCCCAAAAGACCACATCCAAGAATGGGTAGATAGCGAAGCTGGTTATACAGTTTTAGTAGACGAGAAGGGCTTGTTTGAGTCCTATACTACAAGTCCAGAGCGTTACTGGACAAGTCCAGCTAGTCAGATAGATTTCGAAAAAGCCTGCAATGAATTTTGGTGGGTTTCCGCCTATGTAGTCAAGGGAATTTGTCGTAATCAGCTCATCTACGCGACGGATCATCTCTATGGTATTTGTCAGCAAGAGTTGTTAAAAGTCTTTGCTTGGCAGGTCGCAAGTGATAGGGGAACAGTCGATATTGGTAAGAACTACAAGTATCTTTTCCAGTATTTGCCTACAGAGAAAGAGAAGGAATTCTCAGCTCTGCTTGATTTTTCAAGTGTAGAGAAACTTACTCAGTCATTGTTTGCTACGATGCAACTTTTCCACAGAGAAGCTCAGTCCCTTGCCCAAAATATGGGATTTGACTACGATAAAGAAGTAGCTGAGAAGATGATTGAGTATGCTGAGGAGAGAGTGAAGAAGTTTGGGAATAACTAGAAAAATGAAAAAGTGAGAGGAGAAGACTCATGATTGAAAAAGTGGAACGCCTCATTACAGAGATTAATCGTATTCATCTAGAGTATTCTAAAGATTATTTTGAAACGGGTAAGGTGGAGAAAATCAATCTCAAGCATACCTTTTCAAAAGTTCCGACGAAAGCGATTTTGGCCTACCGTCTGAATTTACATGAGTCAATTAATGACTATCTGATGAAAGCGGATGTCCAAGATATTGCCTATGTTTATCGTGTTAAAACTTCTGAGTCTATTTTAGATAAAATTACACGTTTTTCTGAGCGTCAAGAGGGCTATCCTGTGAACTCCATTCTTAATGATATTTTTGGTGCTCGTATGATTTTAAGTTCCAAAGAGATAGCTCAAGTCATGGAGAAATTAGATGATTGGCAAGAGATATACGGACTAAAAAACTGGTATTTACGTGATAAAGATGGCTATGTCGGTATTCATATCTATTTTAAAAATAAAAGTAATTTTTACTACCCATGGGAACTCCAACTTTGGGATAAGAATGATGTAGATAGCAATATCGCCAGTCATATCAAGTATAAACGAGGTTTTGTGAGGTAGGAGAGTGAATAAGAGGGGTAACTATGACACCGGAAATGTTTGAGAGATTAATCAATGCGATTGATTCAACAGATTGGATTGACCACGGATTGCAGCTCGGAGGAATAATAGTACCTATTATCTTTGCGCTCTGGATTTCTTGGAGAGATTCAAAAAGATTAAAAGTAGATATTGAAAATCAGAACAGAATATTAGATGAACGGCAACAAAAGTTAGAAACTATTCAAACTTCAATCGCCAAAAATATTTCAGAACTGACAAAACAACAGAATCAACTCTCCAAAACCCAAGAAAAAGTTGAAGAAAACCTAAGAGAGCTAAAAGAATTAGCACAGCAATAAAGGAAGTCTAATCAGTTGACCATGCAGGTTCATTATAAAGAATTTTTTGAAAAACATAAAAGTTTTAAAAAAACCTTGATGAGAATCGAAGAATTTTATAAGTTGTACCAACAAGTGTGTTCTGATTATGATTCTATGTCACCTGAAGTAAAAAAGAAATATGATATTCTCCGAGATTCGACCACGGATTATCAAATTTATGAATTCCAATTTTTAGATGAAGAAAATATTCCGCCAATTGTTTTTGATGATTTTTTAAAATTAAAAGAAGTTTTACAACAAATAGATTCTAGAAGAGCAGATACTTATGACGAGTATTTTGAAAATATTTATCCTAGGCTAAAAGAATTTGATATGGAATTGAATAGATTGTTGTCTTAACACAAAACTGATTTTGAAGGAGTCTGTTTTTTCTACAGAAATTTTCGGCAAGCCGAATTGTCCCCTTGTATCATAACTGAACACCTTCTTCTATAAAAACCTACTCTACATTCTTTGAAAGGAGTTGAACACGCCCTAAATGCTGTGTGAAAATTCCTTATTACTAACCGAAGCAACAGATTTTAAACACATTAAACTACAGAAAGGATAGTTTGGTTACTTATTGTAACTGAACACGGGACTATTTTCTTAGGAAAAAAGATAAATCGCCTTGGGGTCATCGAACCCTGCATCGATTTCCTATTTTTCTATAGAAATTTTCGGCAAGCCGAATTGTCCCCTTGTATCATAACTGAACACCTTCTTCTATAAAAACCTACTCTACATTCTTTGAAAGGAGTTGAACACGCCCTAAATGCTGTGTGAAAATTCCTTATTACTAACCGAAGCAACAGATTTTAAACACATTAAACTACAGAAAGGATAGTTTGGTTACTTATTGTAACTGAACACGGGACTATTTTCTTAGGAAAAAAGATAAATCGCCTTGGGGTCATCGAACCCTGCATCGATTTCCTATTTTTCTATAGAAATTTTCGGCAAGCCGAATCGTCCCCTTGTATCTTATGTCTAACATTCAAAACATGTCCCTTGAGGACATCATGGGAGAGCGCTTTGGTCGCTACTCCAAATACATTATTCAAGACCGGGCTTTGCCAGATATTCGTGATGGCTTGAAGCCGGTTCAGCGTCGCATTCTTTATTCGATGAATAAGGATGGCAATACCTTTGACAAGAGCTACCGTAAGTCTGCTAAGTCTGTCGGGAATATCATGGGGAATTTTCACCCACACGGGGATTCTTCTATCTATGATGCCATGGTCCGTATGTCACAAGATTGGAAAAATCGTGAGATTTTGGTCGAAATGCACGGTAACAACGGTTCTATGGACGGAGATCCACCTGCGGCTATGCGTTATACCGAGGCTCGCTTGTCTGAGATTGCTGGTTATCTTCTTCAGGATATCGAGAAAAAGACAGTTCCTTTTGCTTGGAACTTTGATGATACCGAGAAAGAACCAACGGTCTTACCAGCAGCCTTTCCCAACCTTTTGGTCAATGGTTCGACTGGGATTTCAGCTGGATATGCTACGGACATTCCACCTCATAATTTGGCCGAAGTTATCGATGCGACAGTCTACATGATTGATCATCCAACTGCCAAGGTGGATAAGTTGATGGAATTCTTGCCTGGACCAGACTTCCCGACTGGAGGGATTATCCAGGGTCGTGATGAAATCAAGAAGGCCTATGAAACTGGGAAAGGGCGCGTAGTTGTTCGTTCCAAGACTGAGATTGAAAAGTTAAAAGGTGGTAAGGAACAAATCGTTATTACTGAGATTCCTTATGAAATCAACAAGGCCAATCTAGTTAAGAAAATCGATGATGTTCGTGTCAATAATAAGGTGGCTGGTATTGCTGAGGTGCGAGATGAGTCTGACCGTGATGGTCTTCGTATCGCTATTGAACTTAAGAAAGACGCTAATACGGAGCTTGTTCTTAATTATCTTTTCAAATACACTGACCTGCAAATCAACTACAACTTTAACATGGTGGCGATTGACAATTTCACACCTCGTCAGGTCGGTATTGTTCCAATCTTGTCTAGCTATATTGCCCACCGCCGTGAAGTGATTTTGGCACGTTCCCGCTTTGACAAGGAAAAGGCTGAAAAACGTCTCCATATCGTGGAAGGTTTGATTCGTGTCATCTCTATTTTAGATGAAGTCATTGCTCTTATCCGTGCTTCTGAGAACAAGGCTGATGCCAAAGAGAACCTCAAGGTCAGTTATGATTTTACTGAAGAGCAGGCTGAGGCTATCGTAACCTTGCAACTGTACCGTTTGACCAATACCGATGTGGTTGTCTTGCAAGAAGAAGAAGCAGAACTACGTGAGAAGATTGCCATGCTGGCGGCCATCATCGGTGACGAACGTACTATGTATAATCTCATGAAGAAAGAACTTCGTGAGGTCAAGAAGAAGTTCGCGACACCGCGTTTGAGTTCTTTAGAAGACACTGCGAAAGCAATTGAGATTGATACAGCTAGTCTGATCGCCGAGGAAGATACCTACGTCAGCGTGACCAAGGCAGGTTACATCAAGCGTACCAGCCCACGTTCCTTTGCGGCTTCCACTCTGGAAGAAATTGGCAAACGTGATGATGACCGTCTCATCTTTGTTCAATCTGCTAAGACAACCCAGCATCTCTTGATGTTCACGACACTTGGAAATGTCATTTATCGACCAATCCATGAATTGTCAGATATTCGCTGGAAGGATATCGGAGAGCATCTGAGCCAAACCATCACAAACTTTGAAACTAACGAAGAAATCCTCTATGTGGAAGTCGTGGATCAGTTTGATGATGCGACAACCTACTTTGCGGCGACTCGTCTCGGTCAAATCAAGCGTGTAGAGCGAAAAGAGTTCACTCCATGGCGGACCTATAAATCTAAGTCTGTCAAGTATGCTAAGCTTAAAGACGAGACAGACCAGATTGTGGCAGTGACTCCGATTAAACTAGATGATGTTCTTTTGATTAGCCAAAACGGTTATGCCCTGCGTTTCAATATCGAAGAGGTTCCAGTTGTCGGTGCTAAGGCTGCAGGTGTCAAAGCTATGAACCTGAAAGCAGATGATGTCCTCCAATCCGCCTTTATCTGTAACACCTCATCCTTCTACCTCTTGACCCAACGTGGAAGTTTGAAACGTGTTTCTATTGACGAAATTCCAGCAACCAGCCGTGCCAAACGTGGTTTACAAGTTTTGCGTGAGTTGAAAAACAAACCGCATCGTGTCTTCTTAGCAGGAGCAGTTGCAGAGCAAGGATCTGTAGGTGATCTCTTCAGTACAGAAGTGGACGGGAACGATCAAACTCTGATTGTTCAATCTAACAAAGGTGCAATCTATGAAAGTCGACTACAAGACTTGAATCTGTCAGAACGCACAAGTAACGGTAGCTTCATCTCTGACACGATTTCAGATGAAGAAGTTTTTGACGCTTATCTTAAAGAAGTATTTCCAGAAGCCAAATAAGTGAAATGAAGAATCAGTTTTAAGAGCTGGTTCTTTTTATTGAAGAAATTTTCTGAAAATTACAAAATATACTTGCTATTTTATAAAAATAGTGTAGAATAAAAGAAATAGGTTTTTAGAATAAGGAGTGGAATATGACAGTAACGATTGATTGGGAAAATCTCGGTTTTTCCTATATGAAATTACCTTATCGCTATATTGCTCATTTTAAAAATGGACAATGGAATCAAGGAGAGCTTACAGAGGATGCAACTTTGCATATTTCAGAGTCTTCTCCAAGTCTTCACTATGGTCAACAAGCATTTGAAGGTTTGAAAGCTTATCGTACTAAGGATGGCAGTATTCAACTGTTCCGTCCTGATGAAAATGCCAAACGTCTGCAACGTACATGTGACCGTCTCTTGATGCCACAAGTTCCAACAGAAATGTTTGTAGAAGCTTGTAAAGCAGTTGTTCGTGCGAATGAAGAATATGTACCACCATACGGAACAGGTGGAACCTTATATCTTCGCCCTCTTTTGATTGGTGTCGGAGATATTATTGGGGTTAAACCAGCAGAAGAATATATTTTCACCATCTTTGCCATGCCAGTTGGAAATTACTTTAAGGGTGGTTTGGTCCCAACCAATTTCTTGATTCAGGATGAATACGACCGTGCCGCTCCAAATGGTACAGGTGCGGCTAAGGTTGGTGGGAACTATGCTGCCAGTCTCTTACCAGGGAAATTGGCCAAGTCACGTCATTTCTCAGATGTTATCTATCTAGACCCATCAACTCATACAAAGATTGAAGAAGTCGGATCAGCTAACTTCTTTGGAATTACAGCTGATAATGAATTTGTAACACCATTGAGTCCATCTATCTTGCCATCTATTACCAAGTATTCCTTGCTTTATTTGGCAGAACATCGCTTGGGCTTAACTCCTATTGAGGGGGATGTTCCGATTGATAAGCTTGATCGTTTTGTAGAGGCAGGTGCCTGTGGTACAGCAGCAGTGATTTCTCCAATTGGTGGAATTCAGCACGGTGATGATTTCCATGTTTTCTATAGTGAAACAGAAGTAGGTCCTGTGACTCGCAAACTCTATGATGAGTTGACAGGAATTCAGTTTGGTGATATTGAAGCGCCAGAAGGTTGGATTGTAAAAGTAGATTAAAATAAACTAAAGGAGATTTTTTATGAAATCGAAAAAGTGGCTCTTAACAGCAGGAGTGGTCCTGAGCACAACAGCTCTTTTAGTGGCTTGTGGAAAAGCTGATAAAGAAGCAGATGCACCGACAACATTTTCATATGTCTATGCAGTAGATCCAGCGTCTTTGGACTATAGTGTAGCGACTCGTACATCTACAACAGATGTCATCGGGAATGTGGTTGATGGATTGATGGAAAATGACCAATACGGAAATGTTATTCCTTCCTTGGCTGAAGATTGGTCTGTGTCCAAAGATGGTTTGACTTATACCTATAAACTTCGTAAAGGAGTTAAATGGTATACATCAGAAGGTGAAGAATACGCAGAAGTAACAGCCCATGACTTTGTGACAGGACTAAAACACGTAGCTGACGGCAAGTCAGACGGTGTTTCTCTCATCCAAAATTCAATCAAGGGCTTGGATGCCTATATGACTGGTGAGACCAATGATTTCTCTACAGTTGGTGTCAAGGCCTTGGACGATTACACAGTTGAATATACCCTAAACAAACCAGAAAGCTTCTGGAACTCTAAAGTCACAACAGCGACGATGTTGCCTGTAAATGAAGAGTTTTTGAAGGCATCAGGTAAAGATTATGGAGCAGTTACTCCAGCAGGAATTCTCTACAATGGTCCTTATATCTTGAAGACCTTGACATCTAAATCGTTGATTGAATACGAGAAAAACCCAAATTACTGGGATAAAGAAAAGGTAAAAATCGAGAAGATTAAATTGACTTACTACGATGGTTCTGATCAGGAATCGTTGATTCGTAGCTTCTCTTCTGGTGCCTATACGACAGCTCGTCTCTTCCCAAGTAGCTCAAACTTTGCTTCTACTTTGGAACAATACGGAGATAAAATCACTTATAGCCCACAGGATTCAAGTAGTTATTACTTCACCTTTAACGTAAATCGTCAGTCATATAATAAAACTGCGAAAACAAGTGAAGAACAAAAGACTTCTACAAAAGAAGCTATGCTTAATAAGGACTTCCGTCAGGCTATCAACTTTGCCTTCAACCGTCACTCTTATGCTGCCCAGCTAAATGGTGAAGACGGTGCGGACAAGATTATTCGTAACAGCCTTGTTCCTGACAACTTTGTACAAGCAGGTGGGAAAAACTTTGGTCAAATCGCTCAAGCAGAGTTGGTGAACTATGGTGACCAGTGGAAAGGTGTTGAGCTAGTTGACGGTAAGGATTCTATCTACAACCCTGACAAGGCTAAAGCTGCGTTCGAAAAAGCTAAGAAAGACTTGGAATCTAAAGGGGTAACTTTCCCAATTCACTTGGATGTCCCAGTTGAACAAACAGATACTATCGCCGTTCAACAAAGCAACTCTTTCAAACAGTCTATCGAATCAACTCTTGGTGCTGAAAATGTTGTCATCGATGTTCTTCAAATGACAGATAATGAAAAGGAAACAATCACTTCTCAAGCGCGTGTTCCTTCTCAAAAAGACTATGATTTGAACAGTACAGGATGGGCTCCAAGTTATCAAGACCCAGCATCTTACTTGAATATCATGGATCCTAAATCAGGTTCTGCCATGAAGCACCTCGGTATTACTAAAGGGAAAGATAAGGATGTCGTAGCGAAACTTGGTTTGGACCAGTATAAGAAATTATTGGATGATGCCGATTCAGAAACTACAAATCTTGAAGAGCGCTATGAAAAATATGCCAAGGCTCAAGCTTGGTTGACAGATAGTTCATTATTGATGCCAACAGCTTCATCAGGTGGTTCTCCAGTTGTAAGTAATGTCGTGCCATTCTCAAAACCGTACTCACAAGTTGGTATTAAGGGTGACCCATATATCTTTAAAGGAATGAAATTGCAAAAAGATATCGTTACAACAAAAGAATATGAAGAAGCACTGAAAAAATGGCAAAAAGAAAAATTGGAATCAAACGGTAAGTACCAAAAAGAACTAGAAAAACACATTAAATAAAGCAGAAAACTCTATATCAGACTTGGAATGATATAGAGTTTTTTCTTGCTAGTTTTGGGATTTTCTTGTAAAATAGAAAAAGTGAAGAGAGGTATGAAATGAGTAAGAAAGATAAAAAAATTGAAATTCAAGTAGCAGATGCCAAGGTTAATGTAGGAAAAGACAGTTTTGAAGGTTATACATTGACTATCGGTAAAAAAGTTATCGGAGAAATTGCCGAATTAGATGGACAATTTGCCATTATAAAGAATGGGAATGTCGATAGTTTTTATAAAAAATTGGAAAAAGCTGTGGAAATTTTGATTGAAAATTATAATTTAGCAAAATAAGTCTTGTTTTTTTGAAATTTTCATGATATAATGGTCCATGTTGATTGTAGGAGAGATAGCGAAGAGGCTAAACGCGGCGGACTGTAAATCCGCTCCTTCGGGTTCGGGGGTTCGAATCCCTCTCTCTCCATTTCATCAATGGGGTATAGCCAAGCGGTAAGGCAAGGGACTTTGACTCCCTCATGCGTTGGTTCGAATCCAGCTACCCCAGTTCTTAGGTAATAATCAAGATAAAAATCAAAATATCTTAGGGTATTTTATTTTTATAATTGAAAGACGTGAACGATATGAACATGTCCTTGCAGGTGCTTAGGAAAAAAATTATAAGTATGTCAAGTTTAAGAAGAACTTGATTGTTGGAGGATTTTTTAGATGAACGAATTTGAAGATTTGCTAAATAGCGTTAGCCAAGTTGAGACTGGTGATGTTGTTAGTGCTGAAGTATTGACAGTTGATGCGACTCAAGCTAACGTTGCAATCTCTGGAACTGGTGTTGAAGGTGTCTTGACTCTTCGCGAATTGACAAACGATCGCGATGCAGATATCAATGACTTTGTTAAAGTAGGAGAAGTATTGGATGTTCTTGTACTTCGTCAAGTAGTTGGTAAAGATACTGATACAGTTACATACCTTGTATCTAAAAAACGCCTTGAAGCTCGCAAAGCATGGGACAAACTTGTTGGTCGTGAAGAAGAAGTTGTTACTGTTAAAGGAACTCGTGCCGTTAAAGGTGGACTTTCAGTAGAATTTGAAGGTGTTCGTGGATTCATCCCAGCTTCAATGTTGGATACTCGTTTCGTACGTAACACTGAGCGTTTTGTAGGTCAAGAATTTGATGCTAAAATCAAAGAAGTTGACGCTAAAGAAAACCGCTTCATCCTTTCACGTCGTGAAGTTGTTGAAGCAGCTACTGCAGCAGCTCGTGCTGAAGTATTCGGTAAATTGGCTGTTGGTGATGTTGTAACTGGTAAAGTTGCACGTATCACAAGCTTCGGTGCTTTCATCGACCTTGGTGGTGTTGACGGATTGGTTCACTTGACTGAATTGTCACACGAACGTAACGTATCACCAAAATCAGTTGTAACTGTTGGTGAAGAAATTGAAGTGAAAATCCTTGATCTTAACGAAGAAGAAGGACGCGTATCACTTTCACTTAAAGCAACAACACCTGGACCATGGGATGGCGTTGAGCAAAAATTGGCTAAAGGTGATGTAGTAGAAGGAACAGTTAAACGTTTGACTGACTTCGGTGCATTTGTTGAAGTATTGCCAGGTATCGATGGACTTGTTCACGTATCACAAATTTCACACAAACGTATTGAAAATCCAAAAGAAGCTCTTAAAGTTGGTCAAGAAGTTCAAGTTAAAGTTCTTGAAGTTAACGCAGATGCAGAGCGCGTATCACTTTCTATCAAAGCTCTTGAAGAGCGTCCAGCTCAAGAAGAAGGACAAAAAGAAGAAAAACGTGCTGCTCGTCCACGTCGTCCAAAACGTCAAGAAAAACGTGATTTCGAACTTCCAGAAACACAAACAGGATTCTCAATGGCTGACTTGTTCGGTGATATCGAACTTTAATCAAATTGAAAATTCACAAAATCCTTTGTTTACTAAACAAGGGATTTTTCTTTTGTCTGTAAGCCTTTTTTGATATAATAGTCCTATGTTAGAATCAGAAAAAAAATCACGTTATCAAATGTTAAATGAGGAGCTCTCTTTTTTATTGGAAGGCGAAAACAATGTTTTGGCTAATCTTTCCAACGCCAGTGCTCTTTTAAAATCGCACTTTCCTAATACTGTATTTGCAGGCTTTTATTTATTCGATGGAAAGGAATTGGTTTTAGGTCCCTTCCAAGGTGGTGTTTCCTGCATCCGTATTGCGCTAGGCAAGGGTGTTTGTGGTGAGGCAGCTCATTTTCAGGAAACCGTTGTTGTTGGAGATGTAACGACTTATCCCAACTATATTTCTTGTGATAGTCGAGCTAAAAGTGAAATTGTTGTTCCGATGGTTAAGAATGGTCAATTACTTGGAGTTCTAGATCTTGATTCTTCAGAGATTGATGATTATGATGCTATGGATCGAGATTATTTGGAACAATTTGTCGCTATTTTGCTTGAAATGACAGAATGGGACTTTACAATGTTTGAGGAGAAAGCCTAATGTATCAAGCACTTTATCGAAAATATAGAAGTCAAAACTTCTCCCAGTTGGTTGGACAGGAAGTTGTGGCTAAGACTCTTAAACAAGCAGTGGAGCAAGAGAAAATAAGTCATGCTTATCTTTTTTCTGGTCCACGGGGAACGGGAAAAACCAGTGTAGCCAAGATTTTTGCCAAGGCTATGAATTGTCCCAATCAAGTGGGTGGAGAACCATGTAATAACTGCTATATCTGTCAGGCAGTGACGGACGGTAGTTTAGAAGATGTCATTGAAATGGATGCGGCCTCTAATAATGGGGTTGATGAAATTCGTGAAATCCGTGATAAATCTACCTATGCGCCTAGCCTTGCTCGTTATAAGGTTTATATCATAGATGAGGTTCACATGCTGTCTACAGGAGCTTTTAATGCCCTCCTAAAGACGCTGGAAGAGCCAACACAGAATGTGGTCTTTATTTTGGCCACTACTGAATTGCACAAGATTCCTGCCACTATTCTATCCCGTGTGCAACGTTTTGAATTTAAATCGATTAAGACACAGGATATTAAGGAACATATCCACTATATTTTAGAAAAAGAAAATATCAGTTCTGAACCAGAGGCTGTGGAAATCATTGCCAGACGGGCTGAAGGTGGAATGCGGGACGCCTTGTCTATTTTGGATCAAGCCCTAAGTTTGACACAGGGAAACGAGCTGACGACTGCTATCTCTGAAGAAATTACTGGCACCATTAGTCTATCAGCCTTGGATGATTATGTGGCTGCCTTGTCTCAACAGGATGTTCCCAAGGCTTTGTCTTGCTTGAATCTTCTCTTTGACAATGGTAAGAGCATGACTCGTTTTGTAACCGACCTTTTGCACTATTTAAGAGATTTGTTAATTGTTCAAACAGGGGGAGAAAACACTCATCCTAGTCCAGTCTTTGTTGAGAATTTAGCACTTCCTCAGGAAAATCTGTTTGAAATGATTCGTTTGGCAACAGTCAGCTTAGCAGATATTAAGTCTAGTTTACAGCCCAAGATTTATGCTGAGATGATGACTATCCGTTTGGCAGAGATTAAGCCTGAACCAGCTCTTTCTGGGGCAGTTGAACATGAAATTTCTGCATTGAGACAGGAAGTTGCCCGTCTCAAAGAAGAACTCGCAAATGTGGGAACTGTAGCTAAGCCAACAAATCCAGCTCCTAGTCGTCAAACAGCAGGCAAGACAATCTATCGTGTGGATCGTAATAAAGTTCAATCGATCCTACAAGAGGCCGTTGAAAATCCTGATTTAGCACGTCAAAATCTGATTCGTTTGCAGAATGCCTGGGGAGAAGTAATTGAAAGTCTAGGTGGGCCGGACAAGGCTCTTCTAGTTGGTTCTCAACCAGTTGCGGCCAATGAACACCATGCTATTCTTGCTTTTGAGTCTAACTTCAATGCTGGTCAAACCATGAAACGAGACAATCTCAACACCATGTTTGGCAATATCCTCAGTCAGGCAGCAGGTTTTTCACCTGAGATTTTAGCCATTTCCATGGAGGAATGGAAAGAAGTTCGCGCAGCCTTTTCAGCCAAAGCCAAATCTTCCCAAACTGAAAAAGAAGCAGAAGAAAGCCTGATTCCAGAAGGATTTGAATTTTTGGCTGATAAAATGAAGGTAGAGGAAGACTAAAGACAGATTTCATGATACAATAAGTTTATGAATAGACAACAATTTATTACCATCGCGCTGTTTACAGCTGCTGAGACCTATTTTTTCAATGAAGCCTGGATGACTGGTCGCTATATTATGGCAGCCTTTTGGGCCATTTTGCTCTTTAGAAATTTCCGAGTAAGTTACTTGATGGGCAAGATTGTAGATGTCATTGACCAGCATTTAAAAGGAAAAGACTAGTCCTCAGCTTCTAGACAAAATCAAAGCCTTTTAGGCTTTTTTTTGTTATACTATAAAAGTATATTTATTGACCTTTTACCGTATTTTCTAGGGAAATCAAGTATGTTTCCAGTAAGCACTGTAAAGGCCTTGAAAAAGAAAGGAATTATCATGTCAGTATTAGAGATCAAAGATCTTCACGTTGAGATTGAAGGAAAAGAAATTTTAAAAGGGGTTAACCTGACCCTGAAAACAGGAGAAATCGCCGCTATCATGGGACCAAATGGTACTGGTAAATCGACTCTTTCTGCCGCTATCATGGGAAATCCAAACTATGAAGTTACCAAAGGTGAAGTCTTGTTTGATGGCGTAAACATCCTTGAGTTGGAAGTGGACGAGCGTGCGCGTATGGGACTTTTCCTTGCTATGCAATACCCATCAGAAATTCCTGGTATTACTAACGCTGAGTTTCTTCGTGCAGCCATGAATGCTGGTAAAGAAGACGATGAGAAGATTTCAGTTCGTGAGTTTATCACTAAACTCGACGAGAAGATGGAATTGCTCAACATGAAAGAAGAAATGGCTGAGCGTTACCTCAACGAAGGTTTCTCTGGTGGTGAGAAAAAACGAAATGAAATTCTTCAACTTTTGATGTTGGAGCCAACATTTGCCCTTTTGGATGAGATTGACTCTGGTCTTGATATTGACGCTCTTAAAGTTGTTTCTAAGGGTGTTAATGCCATGCGTGGTGAAGGCTTTGGTGCTATGATTATCACTCACTACCAACGTCTTTTGAACTACATCACACCAGACGTGGTACACGTGATGATGGAAGGGCGTGTTGTCCTTTCAGGTGGTCCAGAATTGGCTGCACGTTTGGAACGTGAAGGATACGCAAAACTAGCTGAAGAACTTGGCTACGACTACAAGGAAGAATTGTAATTCCCTCGTGTCTTTTAGGAGAAGTAAATGACTAAAGAAAATATTAAACTTTTTTCAGAAATGCACGCTGAACCAAGCTGGTTGGCTGACCTCCGTCAAAAAGCTTTTGATAAGATTGAGACTTTGGAATTACCAGTTATTGAGCGTGTCAAATTCCACCGTTGGAATCTTGGTGATGGAACGATTACAGAAAGTGAGCCATCAGCAAATGTTCCAGATTTCACAGCTCTAGATAATCACTTGAAGTTGGTACAAGTAGGAACTCAAACTGTTTTTGAGCAAACTCCAGTTGAGTTAGCTGAACAGGGTGTTGTCTTCACAGACTTCCATTCAGCTTTAGAAGAAATTCCAGAGCTGATCGAAGAATTCTTCATGGCATCTGTTAAGTATGACGATGACAAGTTGGCAGCCTACCATACAGCTTATTTCAATAGTGGTGCTGTTCTCTATATTCCTGATAACGTGGAAATTGCTGAACCAATCGAAGGAATTTTCTATCAAGACAGCGATAGCGATGTGCCGTTTAACAAGCATATTATGATTATCGCTGGTAAAAATTCTAAGATTAGTTATTTGGAGCGTTTAGAGTCACGTGGTGAAGGAAGTGCCAAAGCAACTGCCAATATCACAGTGGAAGTGATTGCACGTTCTGGTGCGCAAGTGAAGTTTGCGGCTATCGACCGTCTAGGTGAAAACGTCACTGCTTACATTAGCCGTCGTGGTAAATTAGGCAACAATGCAAGCATTGACTGGGCAATCGGTGTCATGAACGAAGGAAACGTCGTTGCTGACTTTGATAGCGACTTGATTGGAAATGGTAGCCATGCAGATCTCAAGGTTGTAGCTCTTTCAAGTGGCCGTCAAGTGCAAGGGATTGATACTCGAGTGACTAACTATGGCTGCAACTCAATCGGAAATATCCTTCAACATGGGGTTATTCTTGAAAAAGCAACCTTGACCTTCAATGGTATTGGCCACATTATCAAGGGTGCTAAGGGAGCAGATGCCCAACAAGAGAGCCGTGTTCTTATGCTTTCAGACCAAGCGCGTTCAGATGCCAATCCAATCCTTTTGATTGATGAAAATGACGTTACTGCAGGACACGCGGCTTCTATCGGTCAGGTGGATCCAGAAGACATGTACTACCTCATGAGCCGTGGTTTGGACAAGGCAACTGCAGAACGTTTGGTTGTCCGTGGTTTCCTTGGCTCCGTTATCGTTGAGATTCCAGTCAAGGAAGTTCGTGATGAAATGATTGCAACTATCGAAGAAAAATTGTCAAAACGCTAAGGGGTAGCCTATGTTAGATGTAGAAGTGATTCGCAAGGATTTTCCAATTTTAGACCAGATTGTTAATGATGAACCATTGGTTTATTTGGACAATGCCGCGACGACACAAAAACCACTAGCAGTTCTGGGAACGATTAACCGCTATTATGAGCAGGACAATGCCAATGTTCATCGTGGGGTTCATACCTTGGCAGAAAGGGCGACAGCTTCTTATGAGGCGGCTCGTGAAACCATTCGTAAGTTTATCAATGCAGGATCTACAAAGGAAGTTCTCTTTACTAGAGGAACGACAACCAGTCTCAACTGGGTGGCGCGTTATGCTGAGGAAGTCTTGACTGAGGGAGACCAGGTTTTGATTTCTGTCATGGAACACCATTCCAATATCATTCCATGGCAGGAAGCCTGCCGCAAGACTGGGGCAGAGCTTGTCTATGTCTATCTCAAGAATGGAGCTCTGGATATGGATGATTTGCGGGCTAAATTGACTGATAAAGTTAAGTTTGTCTCCCTTGCTCACGCCTCAAATGTCCTGGGTGTGATCAATCCAATCAAAGAAATTACTCAATTGGCCCACCAAGTTGGTGCCATCATGGTGGTGGATGGTGCTCAATCTACGCCTCATATGAAGATTGATGTTCAGGACTTGGATGTGGACTTCTTTGCCTTTTCAGGTCACAAGATGGCTGGTCCGACTGGTATCGGTGTTCTTTACGGTAAAGAAAAGTATCTGGAACAAATGTCACCTCTTGAATTTGGTGGCGAAATGATTGATTTCGTCTATGAGCAATCTGCTAGTTGGAAGGAATTGCCATGGAAATTTGAGGCTGGAACTCCTAATATGGCAGGTGCAATTGGACTTGCTGCGGCAGTGGATTATCTGGAAAAGATTGGTATGGATGCTATTGAAGCTCATGAACAGGAATTAATCGCATACGTATATCCAAAACTGCAGGCGATTGAAGGATTGACTATTTACGGTTCTCAGAACTTGGCTAAACGTTCAGGTGTCATTGCCTTTAACCTAGGCGACCTTCATCCTCACGACCTTGCGACTGCTTTGGATTATGAAGGTGTAGCTGTTCGCGCAGGTCATCATTGCGCTCAACCTTTGCTCCAGTATTTGGAAGTTCCAGCAACAGCCCGAGCAAGTTTTTATATCTACAATACCAAGGCAGATTGCGACAAGCTAGTCGATGCCTTACAAAAGACAAAGGAGTTTTTCAATGGCACTTTCTAAACTAGATAGCCTTTATATGGCAGTGGTAGCGGACCATTCGAAAAATCCACATCACCAAGGGAAGTTGGAAGACGCTGAGCAAATCAGTCTCAACAATCCGACCTGTGGAGATGTCATCAATCTCTCTGTCAAGTTTGATGTAGATGACCGTTTGGAGGATATCGCTTTTCTAAATTCAGGTTGCACCATCTCTACAGCATCTGCTAGTATGATGACGGACGCAGTTTTAGGAAAAACCAAACAAGAAATTTTAGAGCTTGCGACTATTTTTTCTGAAATGGTTCAAGGGCAAAAAGATGAGCGTCAAGACCAACTTGGAGACGCAGCCTTCTTATCAGGCGTTGCAAAATTCCCTCAACGAATCAAGTGTGCAACCCTAGCTTGGAACGCTCTCAAGAAAACAATTGAAAATCAAGAAAACAAGTAAGGCAAGATTCTTTTGTCTTATGAATCAGTAGAAATAAAGAATGAAAGAAAGGATATTATGGCTGAAGAAAGAGTAGAACCAAAACCAATTGATCTTGGTGAATATAAATTTGGTTTCCATGATGATGTAGAGCCTGTCCTATCGACAGGAAAAGGATTGAATGAAGATGTCATTCGTGAACTATCAGCTGCTAAGGGAGAACCTGAGTGGATGCTAGAATTCCGTTTGAAGTCTTATGAAACCTTTAAAAAAATGCCCATGCAAACTTGGGGAGCAGACTTGTCAGAGATTGATTTTGATGACTTGATCTACTACCAAAAACCATCTGATAAACCAGCCCGTTCTTGGGATGAGGTTCCTGAAAAAATCAAAGAAACCTTTGAACGTATTGGGATTCCGGAAGCTGAGCGTGCTTATCTAGCCGGTGCCTCTGCCCAGTACGAGTCAGAAGTGGTTTACCACAACATGAAGGAAGAGTTCCAAAAATTGGGGATTATCTTTACAGATACGGATTCTGCCCTCAAGGAATACCCTGACTTGTTTAAACAATACTTTGCCAAGTTGGTACCGCCGACTGATAACAAGTTGGCAGCTCTTAACTCGGCAGTGTGGTCAGGTGGAACCTTTATCTACGTACCAAAAGGGGTCAAGGTAGATATTCCACTTCAAACCTACTTCCGTATCAATAACGAAAATACAGGTCAGTTCGAACGTACCTTGATTATCGTTGATGAAGGAGCAAGTGTCCATTATGTAGAAGGATGTACAGCGCCAACTTATTCAAGTAACAGCTTGCATGCTGCCATCGTAGAAATCTTTGCCTTAGATGGTGCTTATATGCGTTATACAACCATCCAAAACTGGTCTGATAACGTCTATAACTTGGTTACAAAACGCGCTAAGGCTCAAAAAGATGCTACTGTTGAGTGGATTGATGGAAACTTGGGTGCCAAAACAACCATGAAATATCCATCTGTTTATCTAGATGGAGAAGGGGCGCGTGGTACTATGCTCTCTATCGCCTTTGCCAATGCTGGGCAACACCAGGATACTGGTGCTAAGATGATTCACAACGCTCCGCACACAAGCTCGTCTATCGTGTCTAAATCCATCGCTAAAGGCGGAGGAAAGGTTGACTACCGTGGACAAGTAACCTTTAACAAAAACTCTAAAAAATCTGTTTCTCACATCGAGTGTGATACCATTATCATGGATGACTTGTCAGCATCAGATACCATTCCATTTAATGAAATCCACAACTCGCAAGTTGCTTTGGAACACGAAGCCAAGGTATCTAAGATTTCAGAGGAACAACTCTATTACCTCATGAGTCGTGGTTTGTCAGAATCAGAAGCAACTGAGATGATTGTTATGGGATTTGTAGAACCATTTACAAAAGAGCTTCCAATGGAATATGCTGTTGAGCTGAACCGCTTGATCAGCTATGAAATGGAAGGATCAGTTGGATAAATCCAAAAAGGAGAAGCAAATGGGATTCTTAAAAAAATTATTTGGTAATGTTGAAAAAGCGAATAAAGGTGAAATTCCTGCCGAGGAAATTGTTCCACCGTTTACAAATGATTTAGCAGAAGAAGCAGATGATTATTGGAGACAAACGGAAGAGCTTCTTTTGATAAACGCTGTAAAAGCTGTTGGTGGTCCTGAGGCAGTAGAACGTGCTTTTGTTCTTGCTAATTTTAAGGATAATCAAGAAACCTTTGAGCTCTTTTATCAAATAAACGGTCAGCTCCTTTCGTTTAAAGAGATGGATGAAAGTATTGTCGCTAAGATTAGCAATCAACTACTTCCTCAAGCACCAGAGGTAGCTCGAGCAGTAAATGAGAATTACGAAGAAGCGAAGGTTTCAGTCATTGAATACGCAATGCTTCAGTTTGAAACTGCAACCATGGCTTGGTTTGGTCGGAAGCTGACAACAGCTTCTCCAGAAGCACAACTGACTTTTGAAGAATTGGTATCTGGTTGGCATGCTATTTTGGAACAAGAAATTCCAAATCGTCCTTTAGATAGTGACCGTCCGTTTCCGTATTATGAAATTTAAAAAACAAAAAAATCGCGGTTTAAAATCGCGATTTTTTTATAATTTCTCGTTGATAAATCGGATAAACTGATTCCACCAAACTTTTAAGAAGAAGGCTTTTTCAACTTTCTTTTCTGCTACCATTTCGAAACTAGGACGTTCTGTGGTAATGTAACCTTGACCAATCAAATCCTTGTCTTCGTAAGTCAAATGGCCAACCACTGTTCCAGCTTCAAGTGGTGCGAGGATTGCTTTAGAGTCAGGTGTGAATTGAATAGATTGGGAAGATTGATTCCCACTACGTTCAATTAGATAGATATCCTCTGGGGCCACTGCAGTTACCGTATCTTCTTTTCCATCTTGTACAGGGACTTTACTATCTTGATAGGCATCGCCTTGTTGAACGATTTTGTGAAGTGTAAATGTAGAAGAAATATAATCCATTAGGGAAGATGTAGCTGTAAAACGAGCATAAGGATTATTATCTTGATGATCTGCATTTAAAACAACTGTGATAACCCTCATCCCTTTTTCGACAGTAGTACCAACAAAAGATTCTCCAGCTTTGTCTGTTGTTCCTGTCTTAAGGCCATCAAAACCACCGCGATAAGCAGGCATACCTTCTAACATGTAGTTGGTAGAAGTGATTGTCATTCCAGCAAAAGTAGAAGAAGGTTTTTTCGTGATTTCCAAGACTTGTGGGTATTTTTTGATGAGGTTACGAGCAACAATAGCAACATCATAAGCACTGAGCTTGTTTTCATCATCTTTTTTAGAGCCTGGGTAAATGTTATCCCCAAGAGTCTCATTGTTCAGACCAGTTGTATTGACAACAGTAGCATCCTGAATTCCCCATTCCAAGAGTTTTGCTCGCATCATGTCAACAAAGTCCTTCTCTGAGCCAGCAATTTTCTCTGCTAAGGCAATAGCTGCACTGTTAGCACTGGATACTAATGTTGCTTCAAGTAGTTGTTCGACGGTATAATTACGAGCTTCCATAGGAACATTACTTGCTTCAGAATTTGTAGTTAATTTGTATGGATAATCAGAGATATCTACCGGAGTTGATAGTGTAATACTACCGTTTTCCAAGGCTTCATAGACAAGATAAACAGTAATTAACTTTGTGATTGAAGCAATTTCAACTGGCTGGGTTGCATCTTTCTCATAGAGAATTTTGCCAGTATTGGCCTCAACAGCAATCGCATGTTTAGCAGCAATATTAAAATCTTGGGCAGCAACAGTAGATGCTGAGCCAATAACGGAAAGGCTTAAAAGAGTTAAAATTATTTTTTTCATAGTAAGTTTATTCTATCATAAAGAAAAAAATATTCCCAGTTTCATGATATAAGAAAGAAGCTTTTTTGAAAGTGTGGTAAAATAGATAAATGGAGGTACCTCATGTTTCGTAAGAATAAATTATTTTTTTGGACCAGTGAGATTTTACTATTAACCATTATCTTTTATTTATGGAGACAGATGGGTGGGATTATGACGCCTTTTGTAAGCGTTGCAAACACTATAATGATTCCCTTTCTTTTAGGTGGTTTTTTATATTATTTGACCAATCCTATTGTAAATTTTTTACAAAAGTATTTCAAAATTAACCGTATCATTGGTATTCTACTAACCTTGTGCGCCTTGGTCTGGGGGCTAGTTATTGGGGTAGTCTATCTCTTACCGATTTTGATTAATCAGTTGACAAGTTTGATAGCAACAAGTCAGACAATCTACAGTCGTCTGCAAGATTTGATTATCGATTTATCCACTTATCCAGCCTTTCAAAATTTAGATATTCAAGCGACTATTCAACAGTTAAATCTCTCCTATGTAGATATTCTACAAAATATTCTAAATAGTGTTACCAATAGTGTTGGAAGTGTCCTATCTGCGCTCTTTAGTACTGTTTTGATTATTATCATGACCCCTGTATTTTTAATTTATTTTTTGTTAGATGGTCACAAATTCTTGCCGATGCTTGAACGTACTGTTTTAAAGCGAGATAAGTTGCATATTACAGGTCTTTTAAAAAATTTGAATGCTACAATCGCTCGATATATTAGTGGAGTTGCCATTGATGCGATTATTATTGGCTGTTTGGCCTTTATCGGATATAGCGTAATCGGTTTGAAATACGCTTTGGTCTTCGCTATCTTTTCAGGATTAGCCAATCTCATTCCTTATGTAGGTCCAAGTATTGGTTTGATTCCGATGATTATCGCCAATGTCTTTACTGATCCCCATAGAATGCTGATTGCAGTTGTTTATATGTTGATTATTCAACAAGTGGATGGAAATATTCTCTACCCTCGTATCGTAGGTGGTGTGATGAAAGTCCATCCAATTACGATTTTAGTATTACTTTTGTTATCAAGTAATATTTATGGTGTCATTGGTATGATTGTTGCAGTACCAACCTATTCTATCTTAAAAGAAATTTCTAAGTTTTTATCACGTTTGTATGAAAATCATAAAATAATGAAAGAACGAGAAAGAGAATTAGCTAAGTAAAAGTCAGGAATTCCTGATTTTTCTTTTTGTTTAGCTAGGTGATAGGAGTAGAAGTGTCGTTTAGAATTAGTTGATTAAGAATAATTCACAAAAACTTTGTAAAACACTTGCAATTTAGCTGAAATTTGATAAAATAGTAAGGAAAGTTAGACTGTATTGCCTACTGTCTATCTATAAAATATATTTTATTGGAGGCTTTTACTCAAATGGCAAAAGAAAAATACGATCGTAGTAAACCACACGTTAACATTGGTACTATCGGACACGTTGACCACGGTAAAACTACCCTAACTGCAGCTATCACAACTGTTTTGGCACGTCGCTTGCCTTCATCAGTTAACCAACCTAAAGACTATGCGTCTATCGATGCTGCTCCAGAAGAACGCGAACGCGGTATCACTATCAACACTGCGCACGTTGAGTACGAAACTGAAAAACGTCACTACGCTCACATCGACGCTCCAGGACACGCGGACTACGTTAAAAACATGATCACTGGTGCCGCTCAAATGGACGGAGCTATCCTTGTAGTAGCTTCAACTGACGGACCAATGCCACAAACTCGTGAGCACATCCTTCTTTCACGTCAGGTTGGTGTTAAACACCTTATCGTCTTCATGAACAAAGTTGACTTGGTTGACGACGAAGAATTGCTTGAATTGGTTGAAATGGAAATCCGTGACCTATTGTCAGAATACGACTTCCCAGGTGACGATCTTCCAGTTATCCAAGGTTCAGCTCTTAAAGCCCTTGAAGGTGACACTAAATACGAAGACATCGTTATGGAATTGATGAACACAGTTGATGAGTACATCCCAGAACCAGAACGTGACACTGACAAACCATTGCTTCTTCCAGTCGAAGACGTATTCTCAATCACTGGACGTGGTACAGTTGCTTCAGGACGTATCGACCGTGGTATCGTTAAAGTCAACGACGAAATCGAAATCGTTGGTATCAAAGAAGAAACTCAAAAAGCAGTTGTTACTGGTGTTGAAATGTTCCGTAAACAACTTGACGAAGGTCTTGCCGGAGATAACGTAGGTGTACTTCTTCGTGGTGTTCAACGTGACGAAATCGAACGTGGACAAGTTATCGCTAAACCAGGTTCAATCAACCCACACACTAAATTCAAAGGTGAAGTTTACATCCTTACTAAAGAAGAAGGTGGACGTCACACTCCATTCTTCAACAACTACCGTCCACAATTCTACTTCCGTACTACTGACGTTACAGGTTCAATCGAACTTCCAGCAGGTACTGAAATGGTAATGCCTGGTGATAACGTGACAATCGACGTTGAGTTGATCCACCCAATCGCCGTAGAACAAGGTACTACATTCTCTATCCGTGAGGGTGGACGTACTGTTGGTTCAGGTATGGTTACAGAAATCGAAGCTTAATTCGATTTAGTTCCCAGAAGAACAATTATTTAAGTCAGACACTAAAAGAATCTTGCTTTGCAAGGTTCTTTTTTTAAAAAAATAAAAAGATAGACCTGATAAAGTCCAGATCCATCTAATAAGTTATTTTCAAGTGACTAGTTCGCTCCAAACACTAACATTCGATATAGTAGAGGTTTCACCAGCTGGAACCCATTTGTTAGTTCCTAAGTATCTAACTTCTAGTTTACGAACATTTACTATGTAAGATGCTTTTAGCCTGATGTAACCATAAGTGTAGGGTGGTACGTTATGGGATACTGAGTGATTTAAACTAAGTCAAAATCCAGACTCAGGAGCAGAAAAGCTAACAGCTGCACTTAAAGTTAGGGTAGCTCCAGCTTTTCCACCATAAGCAGTTGAACTTAGAAATCCTGATGTAGCGCTGCTCTTATAAGAGTGAGAGGAGCTAGTTCTATAGTCTGCAACACCAGTTGCATTAGAACGAGTCTGATACGTAGATTTAGACTCTAAATAGGCGTCTCTAAGTTCAGTCGTATAAAATGACAATAACTCTCCTGTGTTGATATCTTTTACAACACGATTAGATACAATTTCATAATTTGTGCAAGGATAGACATCAGCAAAAACCGTAGATGTTGTGATTAAGAAAAATAGATTTGATAGAACAGAGAAAAACAATAATTTCAATTTAATCATAAAAAAATGTCTATTCTTCATGATCAAAAGATTATTTTTTCAATCCTTTGAAAGTCATAATGCAACCCGAAAGGATACTGAGAGTTCCTATAGGTCTCCAATATAGCTGCCAAAAGAATAAATTTATTCTTCCTTTCAGTGTCTCATCGGGTCCAGCATAATAGGGGTTGATGTGAAATAATAAAAAACCAAAACATAAAACTATGATTCCGGTTAAGAATAAAATGTCCTTATTTACTTTCCTCATAAAATCTCCTTTTATTTAATTTTAAGCGTTTTCTATTATTAGTATACGTCAAAAAAATAAAAAAACAAGTCTATTTATTTATTAATTTATATGGTATAATAAAATAGTTGGAGAGTTTTTTTACTACGAATCTTATGTAGTTTTACAAAAAAGAGGCTAGATAAAAACTCAATTTTAGGAGAAAATGAAGTAAAATTTCCCACAATAAAACGCATAATATCAAGGTTCAATACCTGATATTATGCGTTTTTGATTTTAAAGACTTTTTGCCCAGCCTCAATGAGGGCTTTATTTTACATAGAGTTCTTGATTTTTTAGGACAATTTCTCGTACACTTGCAAACTTCTTAAGTTTTTTAAGTTCTTCTTGATGAGTGACGAGAGTGATAACATAACCTTCCTTGCCCATACGGCCAGTACGGCCAGCACGGTGAGTGTAGGTTTCAATATCTCTAGGAACATCAAAGTTTACGACACATTCTAGGCTATCGATATCAATTCCACGTGCCAGAAGGTCAGTTGCAAGAAGCAGAGTTAGTTGCTTGTCCTTGAATTTCTCTAAAATGACTTTTCTGAACTTGACGTTGACATCACTAGCTAGAGAAACAGCTAGGATATCACGATACTGTAATTTTTCCTCTGCACTTCCAAGGTCTGATAGGCTGTTAAAAAAGACCAGACCGCGGAAATCTTCTACATGAGCCAGTTTTCGTAGCATATCCACTCGGTGACGTTGATCTACCTGCATGTAGAAGTGTTGGATGTTGTCCAATTTTTGGTCAGAAAGATCAATGGTACGTGTGTTAGGAGCAATCTTTTCTTGGTCAAACTTGGTCGTCGCACTCATGTAGACGAGTTGGTGGTCACGCGGTGCGTAGTGAGTGATTTTCTCGACAAAGCGAATCTGAGAATCATCTAGCAATTGGTCGAATTCATCCAGGATGATGGTTTCCACATTCATCATCTTGATTTTTTTCAATTTAATTAGTTCAAAGATACGGCCAGGGGTTCCAATTAGAATTTCTGGTCCTTTTTTTAGGCGTTCAATCTGGCGTTTCTGACTCGAACCTGATAAGAAGAGTTGGGCAGTTAAGCCGATAGCTTCAGCCCACGTTTTACATACATCAAAAATCTGTCCAGCAAGCTCAGTATTTGGTGCTAGAATCAAGAGTTGTTGGGCTTTTTTCTTTTGTAGTCTGAGAAGACTTGGTAGAAGGTAAGCTAGGGTCTTACCAGTTCCTGTTGGGCTCACTCCTAGGAGGTTTTCTCCAGCAAGAAGGGGCTCAAATAGTTGGGTTTGAATGGGAGTGAATTCTTGGAAACCGAGTTGGTCACTCAGTTCTTGCCATTCAGTCGGTAGTTTGTTTTTCATTTTTCTGCCTCAAATCTAATGCCAGCAGTCTGGCGCATAGTATATAGTAGCTCATGAACTGAACTTGCATCTTCCAGCCAAGTTTGGTAGAGATTCAGATCTGGTTGCTGGATCATGTGTGCAAATGCAGCAACTTCCTCAGTCATCGTATGAGGAGCCTGTTGGATAGGGAGTTGGACTTGATTGCCTTGATGGTCGGTAAAAATAGCCGAGCGAACATGCTCAATTGAGTTGAGCGTCAGGGTTCCATCTGTCGTATAAATCTCGCAAGGGAGATTGGAAGTGATGTTTTTCCCGGCCTTGATATGAACTTGAAAGTCTGGGTAGAAGAGGATACCATCACCATTTAGGTCAATGCTATTGTTAAGCTGTTGAGCCTGATAGGTTGCATCCTTAGCTTTTCCAAAGAGACGAACGGTAGCGTAGAGGGGATAAATCCCCAAGTCCATAAGGGACCCACCGGCAAAACGGTCTGAAAAGACATTTGGTGTCTGACCAGCCAACAAGTCCGGCATCTTGGAAGAGTATTTGGCATAATTGAAATCAGCTCCTAAGATTTGCTTGTCTGCTAAAAAGTTTTTAATAGTAGTGAAAGCTTTTTCATGATAATTACGAGCTGCTTCAAAGATAAAACAATTATTTTTCTCAGCTATATGAATCAAATCCAGCCATTCTTGTGGCTGAGTGACAGCTGGCTTTTCAAGAATAACATGTTTACCAGCAGACAAGGCAGATTGTGCCTGAGCAAAATGTAAGGAGTTTGGACTGGCAATATAGACTACATCAAAAGAGCTCTTGAAGAAGTCCTCTAATTGATCAAAGAGTTGGATATCCTGATAGCGAGAAGCAAAGGTTGCCGCAGTTTCTAGTTTTCTAGAATAGACTGCGACCAGCTGGTATTCTCCGCTGGTATGGGCTGCTTCTATGAAGTGGTGGCTGATTGCGCCAGTTCCGATGACACCTAATTTAATCATAGATACTCCTTTTCCGATTTCAAATCCTTCTTTCATTATAACATAGATAGACGGGACTATCCAACAGAGGGTAAAAAATTTCAAATAAGCTACTAGGTCTTTTCCAAAGAAAGTGGTACAATAATGAGATGAGTAAATGAAATGGGAGGTAAAATGAGGTTATTACCTATAAGAAAAATATCACGTCAGTCTAAGAGGCTAGCGCTTTTTTTGACTTTTTGTGCAGGATATGTAGATGCCTATACTTTTATTGTGAGAGGGAATACTCTTGTTGCTGGGCAAACGGGAAATGTCGTCTTTCTATCAGTGGGGCTCATTCAACACAATGTGTCAGATGCTAGTGCTAAAGTAATGACCTTACTAGCTTTTATGATGGGAGTTTTTTTATTAACGATTTATAAGGAAAAATTGAGAATTGTGAAAAAACCTATTCTGTCCTTGATTCCTTTGGCAATTTTATCAATAGTTATTGGATTTGTACCACAAACTGTAGAGAATATCTATCTAGTACCGCCCTTGGCCTTTTGTATGGGGTTGGTGACAACCGCTTTTGGAGAAGTATCGGGTATTGCTTATAACAATGCATTTATGACAGGAAATATCAAACGGACCATGCTGGCTTTTGGAGATTATTTCAGAACTAAGCACACTCCTTTTTTAGGTGAAGGGATTATCTTTGTAAGCTTGCTTAGTAGTTTTGTCCTTGGCGTTGTCTTTTCAGCCTATTTGACGATTTTCTATCATGAAAAGACCATTCTTGGTGTTCCTATTATGATGAGTATTTTTTACCTCAGCATGCTTTTTGCCAAGTGGCGGAAAAAAGTAAAAGAAAAAGCTTCATTTTAGGTGTTATTACTTGTAAGAAAATAGGAGATATGCTATACTTGAAGAGTTGACTATGCACGTTCCTGTGCAACCGCACGAACATCGTTGCTTGATTATTCAAGTTTAAGTGGTTCGTCCCACGATGCTAGGCGAGTCTTCACAAAAAAATCGGGGAAACCCATAAAAATCATAGGAGGTGCATAATGAGCACATACGCAATTATCAAAACTGGCGGAAAACAAGTTAAAGTTGAAGTTGGTCAAGCAGTTTACGTTGAAAAATTGAACGTTGAAGCTGGTCAAGAAGTTACTTTTAACGAAGTTGTTCTTGTTGGTGGTGAAAACACTGTTGTCGGAACTCCACTTGTTGCTGGAGCTACTGTAGTTGGAACTGTTGAAAAACAAGGAAAACAAAAGAAAGTTGTTACTTACAAGTACAAACCTAAAAAAGGTAGCCACCGTAAACAAGGTCACCGTCAACCATATACAAAAGTTGTCATCAACGCAATCAACGCTTAATTTTAAGGAGAACACATGATACAGGCAGTCTTTGAGAGAGCCGAAGATGGCGAGCTGAGGAGTGCAGAAATTACTGGACACGCCGAGAGTGGCGAATACGGCTTAGATGTCGTGTGTGCATCGGTTTCTACGCTTGCCGTTAACTTTATCAATTCTATTGAGAAATTTGCAGGCTATGAACCAATCCTAGAATTAAACGAAGATGAAGGTGGCTATCTGATGGTTGAAATACCAAAAGATCTTCCTTCACACCAGAGAGAAATGACCCAGTTATTCTTTGAATCATTTTTCTTAGGTATGGCAAACTTATCGGAGAACTCTTCTGAGTTCGTCCAAACCAGAGTTATCACAGAAAACTAACACGGAGGAAAACATTATGTTAAAAATGACTCTTAACAACTTGCAACTTTTCGCCCACAAAAAAGGTGGAGGTTCTACATCAAACGGACGTGATTCACAAGCAAAACGTCTTGGAGCTAAAGCAGCTGACGGACAAACTGTAACAGGTGGATCAATCCTTTACCGTCAACGTGGTACACACATCTACCCAGGTGTAAACGTTGGACGTGGTGGAGACGATACTTTGTTCGCTAAAGTTGAAGGCGTAGTACGCTTTGAACGTAAAGGACGCGATAAAAAACAAGTTTCTGTTTACCCAATCGCAAAATAAAAAGGTCCAGTGAACCTTTTTATCCCGAGCCTTGAAATATAAAGGCGAGGAAGCTAGAAGTAGCATTAAATAAGGCTTTCCGAGTTTTCGGAGAGCCTGCTTTTTTGTTTTGCTACCCATTATTTTTTCATTCTTAGTGTAGATGAATTTTATGAGTGACATTATTTTTCTTCGATGGAAAACTTCTAAAATATGGTATAATGAAAAGATAAAGAAGTTGGGGGTAGAAGATGAACATTCAACAATTACGCTATGTTGTTGCCATTGCGAATAGTGGTACTTTCCGTGAAGCTGCTGAAAAGATGTATGTTAGTCAGCCGAGTCTGTCCATTTCTGTTCGTGATTTGGAAAAAGAGTTGGGTTTTAAGATTTTCCGTCGGACCAGCTCAGGGACTTTCTTGACCCGTCGTGGTATGGAATTCTATGAAAAAGCGCAAGAATTGGTTAAAGGATTTGATATTTTTCAAAATCAGTATGCCAATCCTGAGGAAGAAAAGGATGAATTTTCCATTGCCAGCCAGCACTATGACTTCTTGCCACCAACTATTACGGCCTTTTCAGAGCGCTATCCTGATTACAAAAATTTCCGTATTTTTGAGTCTACTACAGTTCAAATCTTAGACGAAGTAGCGCAAGGGCATAGTGAGATTGGGATTATCTACCTCAACAATCAAAATAAAAAAGGGATCATGCAACGGGTTGAAAAGTTAGGCCTTGAGGTCATTGAATTGATTTCCTTCCATACCCATATTTATCTTCGTGAAGGGCATCCTTTGGCTCAGAAAGAGGAATTGGTCATGGAGGATTTAGCAGATCTACCAACGGTTCGTTTCACTCAAGAGAAAGATGAGTACCTTTATTATTCAGAGAACTTTGTTGATACCAGTGCGAGCTCACAGATGTTCAATGTGACAGACCGTGCTACCTTGAATGGTATTTTGGAGCGGACGGACGCTTATGCAACAGGTTCTGGATTTTTAGATAGTGACAGTGTTAATGGCATTACAGTTATTCGTCTCAAGGATAACCTAGATAATCGCATGGTCTATGTTAAACGTGAAGAGGTGGAGCTTAGTCAAGCTGGGACTCTTTTCGTAGAAGTCATGCAAGAATATTTTGATCAGAAGAGGAAATCATGAAAAAAAGAGGAATAGTGGCAGTCATTGTATTGCTTTTGATTGGGCTTGATCAGTTGGTAAAATCATATATCGTCCAGCAGATTCCACTGGGTGAAGTGCGCTCTTGGATTCCCAATTTCGTTAGCTTGACCTACCTGCAAAATCGAGGGGCAGCCTTCTCCATGTTACAAGACCAGCAGTGGTTATTTGCTATTATTACACTGGTCGTTATGGTAGGTGCCATTTGGTATCTACATAAACACATGGAGGACTCACTCTGGATGGTCTTGGGTTTGACTTTGATCATTGCAGGTGGTCTTGGAAATTTTATTGACAGGGTGAGTCAGGGCTTTGTTGTGGATATGTTTCACCTTGACTTTATCAATTTTGCAATTTTCAATGTGGCAGATAGCTATCTGACGGTCGGAGTGATTATTTTATTGATTGCAATGTTAAAAGAGGAAATAAATGGAAATTAAAATTGAAACTGGTGGCCTGCGTTTGGATAAGGCTTTGTCGGATTTGACAGAATTATCACGCAGTCTCGCGAATGAACAAATCAAATCAGGACAGGTCTTGGTCAATGGCCAAGTCAAGAAAGCTAAATACACAGTTCAAGAGGGTGATATCGTCACTTACTATGTGCCAGAACCAGAGGTTTTAAAGTATGTAGCTGAGAATCTTCCGTTAGAAATCATCTACCAAGATGAGGATGTGGCTGTCGTTAACAAGCCTCAGGGGATGGTTGTGCATCCGAGTGCTGGTCATACCAGTGGAACCCTGGTAAATGCCCTCATGTATCATATTAAGGACTTGTCGGGAATCAATGGGGTTCTGCGTCCAGGAATTGTTCACCGAATTGATAAGGATACGTCAGGTCTTCTCATGATTGCTAAAAATGATGAGGCGCATCTAGCACTTGCCCAAGAACTCAAGGATAAGAAGTCTCTCCGCAAATATTGGGCGATTATTCATGGGAATTTGCCTAATGATCGTGGTGTGATTGAAGCCCCGATTGGCCGTAGTGAAAAAGATCGTAAGAAACAGGCTGTGACTGCTAAAGGAAAGCCTGCAGTAACCCGTTTCCACGTCTTGGAACGCTTTGAAGATTATAGCTTAGTGGAGTTACAACTGGAGACAGGGCGTACCCATCAAATCCGTGTTCACATGGCTTACATTGGACATCCAGTCGCTGGGGATGAAGTCTATGGTCCACGTAAGACTCTGAAAGGGCATGGACAATTTCTTCATGCCAAGACCCTAGGTTTTACTCATCCGAGAACAGGTGAGATTTTGGAATTTACAGCAGATATCCCAGAGATTTTTAAGGAAACTTTGGAGAAATTAAGGAAGTAAGAATGAAAAAGAAATTAACTAGTTTAGCACTTGCAGGCGCTTTTTTAGGTTTGTCATGGTATGGAAATGTTCAAGCTCAAGAAAGTTCAGGAAATAAAATCCACTTTATCAATGTTCAAGAAGGTGGCAGTGATGCGATTATTCTTGAAAGCAATGGACATTTTGCCATGGTGGATACAGGAGAAGATTATGATTTCCCAGATGGAAGTGATTCTCGCTACCCGTGGAGAGAAGGAATTGAAACATCTTATAAGCATGTTCTAACAGACCGTGTCTTTCGTCGTTTGAAGGAATTGGGTGTTCAAAAACTTGATTTTATTTTAGTCACTCATACTCACAGTGATCATATTGGAAATGTTGATGAATTACTGTCTACCTATCCAGTTGACCGAGTTTATCTTAAAAAATATAGTGATAATCGTATTACTAATTCTGAACGTCTATGGGATAATCTGTATGGCTATGATAAGGTTTTACAGACTGCTGCTGAAAAAGGTGTTTCAGTTATTCAAAATATCACACAAGGGGATGCTCATTTTCAGTTTGGAGACATGGATATTCAACTCTATAACTATGAAAATGAAACTGATTCATCAGGTGAATTAAAGAAAATTTGGGATGATAATTCTAATTCTTTGATTAGCGTGGTAAAAGTCAATGGTAAGAAAATTTACCTTGGGGGCGACTTAGATAATGTTCATGGAGCAGAAGACAAGTATGGTCCTCTCATTGGAAAAGTTGATTTGATGAAGTTTAATCATCACCATGATACCAACAAATCAAATACCAAGGATTTTATTAAACATTTGAGTCCGAGTTTGATTGTTCAAACTTCGGATAGTTTACCTTGGAAAAATGGTGTTGATAGTGAGTATGTCAATTGGCTTAAAGAACGAGGAATTGAGAGAATCAACGCAGCCAGCAAAGACTATGATGCAACAGTTTTTGATATTCGAAAAGACGGTTTTGTCAATATTTCAACTTCCTACAAACCGATTCCAAGTTTTCAAGCTGGTTGGCATAAGAGTGCATATGGGAACTGGTGGTATCAAGCGCCTGATTCTACAGGAGAATATGCAGTAGGTTGGAATGAAATCAAGGGTGAATGGTATTACTTCAATCAAACGGGTATCTTGTTACAGAATCAATGGAAAAAATGGAATAATCGTTGGTTCTATTTGACAGACTCTGGTGCTTCTGCTAAAAATTGGAAAAAAATCGATGGAAGCTGGTATTATTTCAACAAAGAAAATCAGATGGAAATTGGTTGGATAAATACTGGAGGTCAGAATTATTATTTATCCAAGGATGGTTCGCTACAAACAGGTTGGCTTCAATATAAGGGGCAATGGTATTACTTTGCTCAATCAGGAGAAATGAAAACGGGTTGGGTAAAAGATAAAGAAACCTGGTACTATATGGATTCTACTGGTATCATGAAGACAGGCGAGATAGAAGTTTCTGGTCATCATTACTATCTAGAAGAATCAGGAGCTATGAAGCAAGGCTGGCTTAAAAAGGCAAATGATTGGTATTTCTACAAGACAGACGGTTCACGAGCTGTGGGTTGGATCAAAGACAAGGATAAATGGTACTTCTTGAAAGAAAATGGTCAATTACTTGTGAATGGTAAGACACCAGAAGGCTATACTGTTGATTCAAGTGGTGCCTGGTTAGTGGATGTTCCGGTAGAGAAATCTGTTACAACTAGAGATACAAGTAACTCAGAAGTAAAAGAATCGAAAGAAGTAGTGAAAAAAGATCTTGAAAATAAAGAAACGAGTCAATATGAAGGTGCTCCAAGTTCTTCAACTAGTCAAAATTTGACTTCAGTAACTTCACAAAGCTCTGAAACGCGTGCAAACAAATCAGAATCAGAACAGTAGTAAAAAAGAAGGTTTTAGGGCCTTCTTTTTCCTATCAACTCTTTTCTATTTCCTGCCATTCATGTTATAATGGATAAATATGAAGAATCGGAGTGAGACTATGAAATACAAACGGATTGTCTTTAAGGTGGGGACTTCTTCTCTGACGAATGAGGATGGAAGTTTATCACGTAGTAAAGTAAAAGCTATTACTCAGCAGTTGGCTATGTTGCACGAGGCTGGTCATGAATTGATTTTGGTGTCGTCGGGTGCCATTGCTGCTGGTTTTGGAGCCTTAGGATTTAAAAAGCGTCCGACTAAGATTGCTGATAAACAGGCTTCAGCAGCGGTAGGGCAGGGGCTTTTGTTGGAAGAATACACGACCAATCTTCTCTTGCGCCAAATCGTTTCTGCACAAATCTTGCTGACCCAGGATGACTTTGTGGATAAGCGCCGTTATAAAAATGCCCATCAGGCTTTGTCAGTTCTACTTAGCCGTGGAGCGATTCCTATCATCAACGAGAATGACAGTGTCGTCATTGATGAGCTCAAGGTTGGGGACAATGATACTCTGAGTGCACAGGTTGCAGCCATGGTCCAAGCAGACCTTTTGGTCCTCTTGACAGACGTAGACGGTCTCTATACAGGAAATCCTAATTCAGACCCAAGAGCCAAACGCTTGGAGCGAATCGAGACCATCAATCGTGAGATTATTGATATGGCAGGTGGAGCAGGTTCTTCAAACGGAACTGGGGGCATGCTTACAAAAATCAAAGCTGCAACTATTGCGACAGAATCAGGAGTTCCTGTTTATATCTGCTCATCTTTGAAGACAGATGCCATGATTGAAGCAGCTGAGGAGACTAAGGATGGTTCCTACTTTGTTGCTCAAGAGAAGGGACTTCGTACCCAGAAACAATGGCTGGCCTTTTATGCTCAGAGTCAAGGTTATATTTGGGTTGATAAAGGGGCTGCGGAAGCTCTCTCTCAACATGGAAAGAGTCTTCTCTTATCTGGTATTGTTGAAGCAGAAGGAGCTTTTTCTTACGGTGATATCGTGACAGTATTTGACAAGGAAAGTGGAAAATCACTTGGAAAAGGACGCGTGCAATTTGGTGCATCTGCTTTGGAGGATATGTTGCGTTCTCAAAAAGCCAAGGGTGTCTTGATTCACCGTGATGACTGGATTTCCATTACTCCTGAAATCCAACTACTCTTTACAGAATTTTAGAGGTAAACTATGGTAAGTACACAAGAACAATTTGAACAGGTACAGGCTGTTAAAAAATCGATCAACACAGCTAGTGAAGTCGTGAAAAACCAAGCCCTGCTAGCCATGGCTGACCACTTAGTGGCTGCTACTGAGGAGATTTTAGCAGCCAATGCCCTCGATATGGCAGCGGCTAAGGGGAAAATCTCAGATGTGATGCTGGATCGTCTTTATTTGGATGCAAGTCGTACAGAAGCAATGGCAACTGGGATTCGTGAAGTGGTTGCTTTACCAGATCCAATCGGTGAAGTTTTAGAAACCAATCATCTTGAAAATGGTTTGCTTATCACAAAGAAACGGGTGGCCATGGGAGTTATTGGTATTATCTATGAAAGCCGTCCAAATGTGACGTCTGATGCGGCTGCTTTGGCTCTCAAGAGTGGAAATGCGGTTGTTCTTCGTAGTGGGAAGGATGCCTATCAAACTGCCCATGCCATTGTCACAGCCTTGAAGAAGGGCTTGGAAACGACTACTATTCACCCAGATGTGATTCAACTGGTGGAAGATACCAGCCGTGAAAGTAGCTATGCCATGATGAAGGCCAAGGGCTATTTAGATCTTCTCATTCCTCGTGGAGGGGCTGGTTTGATCAATGCCGTGGTTGAAAATGCTATCGTACCTGTTATTGAGACAGGAACTGGGATTGTCCATGTTTATGTGGACAAGGATGCAGACGAAGACAAGGCGCTGTCTATCATCAACAATGCCAAAACCAGTCGTCCTTCTGTATGTAATGCCATGGAGGTTCTGCTGGTTCATGAAGACAAGGCAGCAAGCTTCCTTCCTCGCTTGGAGCAAGTACTGGTTGCGAATCGAAAAGAAGCTGGTCTGGAACCGATTCAATTCCGTGTAGATAGCACAGCAAGTCAGTTTGTTTCAGGTCACGCAGCTGAAGCACAAGACTTTGACACCGAGTTTTTAGACTATGTCCTAGCTGTTAAGGTTGTGAGCAGTTTAGAAGAAGCGGTTGCCCATATTGAAACCCACAGTACCCATCATTCGGATGCCATTGTGACGGAAAATGCTGAAACTGCAGCATACTTTACAGATCAAGTGGACTCTGCAGCTGTCTATGTCAATGCCTCAACTCGTTTCACAGATGGTGGCCAATTTGGTCTGGGTTGTGAAATGGGGATTTCTACTCAGAAATTGCACGCGCGTGGTCCAATGGGCTTGAAGGAGTTGACTAGCTACAAGTATGTGGTTACTGGTGACGGACAGATAAGGGAGTAAGAGATGAAGATTGGATTTATCGGTTTGGGGAATATGGGTGCTAGCTTGGCCAAGGCTGTTTTGCAGGCTAAGACGTGTGATGACATTCTTCTTGCCAATCGTAGTCAAGCCAAGGTAGATGCTTTCATTGCAGACTTTGGTGGTCAGGCTTCCAGCAATGAAGAAATCTTTGCAGAAGCAGATGTGATTTTTCTAGGAGTTAAGCCTGCTCAGTTTTCTGAACTGCTTTCTCAATACCAGACCATCCTTGAAAAAAGAGAAAGTCTTCTTTTGATTTCCATGGCAGCTGGATTGACCTTGGAAAAACTGGCTAGTCTTCTTCCAAGTCAACACCGAATTATTCGTATGATGCCAAATACCCCTGCTTCTATCGGACAAGGAGTGATTAGTTATGCCTTGTCTTCTAATTGCAGGGCTGAGGACAGTGAGCTATTTTGTCAGCTTTTAACTAAGGCTGGTCTCTTGGTTGAACTAGGAGAAGGCTTAATCGACGCAGCGACAGGTCTTGCAGGCTGTGGACCGGCTTTTGTCTATCTCTTTATCGAAGCCTTGGCAGATGCAGGTGTTCAGACGGGATTGCCACGAGAAACGGCATTGAAAATGGCGGCTCAAACTGTGGTAGGAGCTGGGCAATTGGTCCTAGAAAGCCAAGAGCATCCTGGGGTCTTGAAAGACCAAGTTTGTAGCCCAGGAGGTTCCACTATCGCTGGTGTAGCGAGCTTAGAAGCGCATGCTTTTCGAGGAACGGTCATGGATGCAGTTGGTCAAGCCTACAAACGAACACAAGAATTAGGTAAATAAGAGGTAGTTTTATCTGCCTCTTTTATGGTGGTTGAAATGAGAAGACAAAAAGATTGTCACAAACCCACATTTTTTTGATAGAATAGAAGTAGTAAAAAAGAAATGAGTTAGACATGTCAAAAGGATTTTTAGTCTCTCTTGAGGGACCAGAGGGAGCAGGAAAGACCAGTGTTTTAGAGGCTCTGCTACCAATTTTAGAGGAAAAAGGGGTAGAGGTGCTGACGACCCGTGAACCTGGCGGAGTCTTGATTGGGGAGAAGATTCGGGAAGTGATTTTGGATCCAAGTCATACTCAGATGGATGCTAAAACAGAGCTTTTACTCTATATCGCCAGTCGCAGACAGCACTTGGTGGAAAAAGTTCTCCCTGCCCTTGAAGCTGGTAAGTTGGTCATTATGGACCGCTTCATCGATAGTTCCGTTGCCTATCAGGGATTTGGTCGTGGCTTAGATATTGACGCCATTGATTGGCTCAATCAGTTTGCGACAGATGGCCTTAAACCCGATTTGACACTCTATTTTGATATCGAGGTGGAAGAAGGACTGGCTCGCATTGCTGCTAATAGCAATCGTGAGGTCAATCGTTTGGACTTGGAAGGTTTGGACTTGCATAAAAAAGTCCGTAAAGGCTATCTTTCTCTCCTGGAAAAAGAAGGAAATCGCATTGTCAAGATTGATGCGAGTCTTCCATTGGAGGAGGTTGTGGAAACCACAAAGGCTGTCTTGTTTGATAGAATGGGATTAGCTAAATGAAACAAGATCAACTAAAGGCCTGGCAGCCAGATCAGTTTGACCGCTTTGTACGTATCCTAGAACAAGACCAGCTCAATCACGCCTATCTCTTTTCAGGTTTCTTTGGAAGCTTGGAAATGGCTCAATTTCTAGCTAAGAGCCTCTTTTGTACGGATAAAGTAGGTGTGTTGCCATGTGAGAAATGTCGGAATTGTAAGCTTATTGAACAGGGAGAATTTCCCGATGTTACCTTAATTAAGCCAGTCAATCAGGTCATCAAGACAGAACGGATTCGAGAATTGGTGGGCCAGTTTTCCCAAGCAGGGATTGAAAGTCAGCAACAGGTCTTTATTATCGAGCAAGCTGAGAAAATGCATCCTAATGCAGCCAATTCTCTGCTCAAGGTCATCGAAGAACCCCAGAGTGAGGTTTATATTTTCTTCTTGACTAGTGATGAGGAAAAGATGTTGCCGACCATCCGTAGTCGGACTCAGATTTTCCACTTTAAAAAGCAAGAAGAACAACTCATCTTGCTCTTAGAACAAATGGGGTTGGTTAAGAAAAAAGCGACACTTTTAGCCCAGTTTAGTCAATCGCGAACTGAAGCAGAAAAGTTGGTAAATCAGGTAAGTTTTTGGACCTTGGTCGATGAAAGTGAACGCCTGCTGACTTGGTTAGTAGCTAAGAAAAAAGAAAGTTATTTGCAAGTTGCCAAACTAGCTAGCTTGGCAGATGATAAGGAAAAACAAGATCAGGTTTTACGGATTCTTGAAGTTCTATGTGGACAAGATATCCTACAAGCAAGAGTAAGAATGATTCTACAAGATTTGCTAGAAGCTAGAAAAATGTGGAAGGCTAATGTCAGCTTTCAAAATGCCATGGAATATCTGGTCTTGAAAGAAATATAAACTCAAAAATGAACGATAATGAAAGGAAAGGGCTGTTTTATGGACAAAAAAGAATTATTTGACGCGCTGGATGATTTTTCCCAACAGTTATTGGTAACCTTGGCCGATGTGGAAGCTATCAAGAAAAATCTCAAGAGCCTGGTAGAGGAAAATACAGCTCTTCGTTTGGAAAATAGTAAGTTGCGCGAACGCTTGGGTGAGGTGGAAGCAGACGCTCCTGTCAAGGCTAAGCATGTTCGTGAAAGTGTCCGTCGAATTTATAAAGATGGTTTTCACGTATGTAATGATTTTTATGGACAACGTCGAGAGCAGGACGAGGAATGTATGTTCTGTGACGAGTTGTTATACAGGGAGTAGGCATGCAGATTCAAAAAAGTTTTAAGGGGCAGTCTCCCTATGGCAAGCTGTACCTAGTGGCAACGCCGATTGGCAATTTAGATGATATGACATTTCGAGCTATCCAGACCTTGAAAGAAGTGGACTGGATTGCTGCTGAGGACACGCGCAATACAGGACTTTTGCTCAAGCATTTTGACATTTCTACCAAGCAGATTAGTTTTCATGAGCATAATGCCAAGGAAAAAATTCCTGATTTGATTGGTTTCCTGAAAGCAGGGCAAAGTATTGCTCAGGTCTCCGATGCGGGTTTGCCTAGTATCTCAGACCCTGGTCATGATTTGGTTAAGGCAGCCATTGAGGAAGAAATTGCGGTTGTGACTGTTCCAGGTGCCTCTGCAGGAATTTCTGCCTTGATTGCCAGTGGTTTAGCGCCGCAGCCACATATCTTTTACGGCTTTTTACCGAGAAAATCAGGCCAGCAAAAGCAATTTTTCGACTTGAAAAAAGACTATCCTGAAACTCAGATTTTCTATGAATCGCCCCATCGTGTGGCAGATACGTTGGAAAATGTGCTAGAAGTCTATGGTGACCGCTCGGTCGTATTGGTTAGAGAATTGACCAAAATCTATGAAGAATACCAAAGAGGTACCATTTCTGAATTGCTGGAAAGCATAGCTGAAACGCCACTCAAGGGCGAATGCCTTCTCATCGTTGAAGGTGCTAGTCAGGATGTGGAGGAAAAAGACGAGGAGGATTTGTTCTTAGAAATCCAAGCCCGTATCCAGCAAGGCATGAAAAAAAATCAAGCTATCAAGGAAGTAGCTAAGATTTACCAGTGGAATAAAAGTCAACTCTACGCTGCCTATCACGACTGGGAAGAAAACCAAGAAAATGACTAAACAGGGAAGTTTGCCTTCTTCCCGAAATAGAAATAACAATCATAAACATTTTGCTAAGATTGCTTATTTGGAGAAGAAATGAAAAGCAAAGCGATGAAGAAAGTAATTGGCCTACTGTTGCCTATTCTCACCTTATTTATTTTGTCAGCATGTAACAACAGAGTCGATCGTGATTTAGCTAAAACATCTATTTCAAACATTCGTTCCGTAGTAGAAGCTGCAGGGTTAGAAGCAGAAGGATACTCGACTGCTGATACCTTTGGATACTACGGATTTCCATTTTACATTAAAGGAAATAAAAAATTTGTAGATGTCTATGTGGATTTTGAAAAAGATTATGTTGAGAAGACTCCAGTCCTTAGATACAATCCGCGACTTAAAGAAGTTGAAAAGAAAATTTTCTTTGGTTTTTCCCAAAAAACAGTCTATCGTTTAGAAATGGAGTATGTTGCTGAAGATGATAACTATGACCGACTTGAGGAAGCTTATAATAAGATACTTCAAAGTGATAGTTTGACTTCTACATATTTAAAAGATAATCAGCTTAAGAAGCTTTATATTAAAAATTCAATTGAATTGGAATCTTTTAAATCCTATTACTCTTTAGTTCCAAAAGAAGAATATAGTGGCAACCCTAAAACTCGTCTTGAAGAACAAGAAAAGAGGGAGGCAATTCTGAAGACAGATGTAGAAGAACTTACTCCCTTAATTGAGGACCTAGACCCAAGTAGAGTCAACAATCTTGATGAAGAGACGCTTGTTCGTAATCGTGATCTACTTTTGAAAAGGGTTGCTGACAATCGTTCTACCTTTGGTATTGACATAGACATTGATATAAAAGAGGTACGAAAACAAAACCTTCAATTAACTGATGAGGATATTGACAATTGGACTGATTCTGATTTTCAATACGTACTTGCTCAAATAGTTGAAATTGAAAAATTACCTAAGAATACTGAAGTACGTTTTAGTATAAAATATGAAAGAAAACTGGGTTGGAAGATATTCAGTTTCAATAAAGAATAATTTTTGAAAGACATTCAGGAATTCTCCTGTCTGTCTTTTTACTTAGTTTTTTGGTATAATGGACCAAGTATGAATTTAGAAAGATTTGTGGGTGTCAAATAGTCTAGTAGCTTGTTTTTATTTGGACTTAGGTTCCACCCAAAGAGGTATTAGTGTCGTGTCTCAATCTTATATCAATGTTATCGGTGCTGGTTTGGCAGGTTCTGAAGCAGCCTACCAAATCGCAGAGCGTGGTATTCCAGTTAAACTTTATGAAATGCGTGGTGTCAAGTCAACACCCCAGCACAAAACAGACAATTTTGCTGAGTTAGTTTGTTCTAATTCCCTTCGTGGGGATGCTTTGACAAATGCTGTCGGGCTTCTCAAGGAAGAAATGCGTCGCTTGGGTTCTGTTATTTTGGAATCTGCTGAGGCTACACGTGTTCCCGCTGGAGGAGCACTTGCGGTGGACCGTGATGGTTTCTCCCAAATGGTGACCGAAAAAGTGGCCAACCACCCCTTGATTGAAGTGGTTCGTGATGAAATTACAGAATTGCCGACAGATGTTATTACAGTTGTGGCGACTGGTCCCTTGACTAGTGATGCCCTGGCTGAAAATATTCATGCCCTTAATGATGGCGATGGCTTCTATTTCTACGATGCGGCAGCGCCGATTATCGATGTCAACACTATCGATATGAGCAAGGTTTATCTCAAATCTCGTTATGATAAGGGAGAAGCCGCTTATCTCAACGCGCCCATGACCAAGCAAGAGTTTATGGATTTCCATGAAGCCTTGGTCAATGCGGAAGAAGCACCGCTTAATTCTTTTGAAAAAGAAAAGTACTTTGAAGGCTGTATGCCAATCGAAGTCATGGCTAAACGAGGTATTAAAACCATGCTTTATGGTCCTATGAAACCAGTCGGTTTGGAGTATCCAGATGACTACACAGGACCTCGTGATGGAGAATTTAAAACACCTTATGCAGTTGTCCAGCTTCGTCAGGACAATGCGGCTGGTAGCCTCTACAATATCGTCGGTTTCCAGACCCACCTCAAATGGGGAGAACAAAAGCGTGTCTTCCAAATGATTCCAGGTCTTGAAAATGCTGAGTTTGTTCGTTACGGTGTCATGCACCGCAATTCTTATATGGATTCACCAAATCTTCTTGAACAGACTTATCGTTCTAAGAAACAACCAAATCTCTTCTTTGCTGGTCAAATGACGGGTGTGGAAGGCTATGTAGAGTCCGCAGCGTCAGGATTAGTTGCGGGAATTAACGCGGCTCGTCTTTTCAAGGGAGAAAGCGAGGCTATTTTCCCAGAGACGACAGCGATTGGAAGCTTAGCTCATTACATCACCCATGCTGACAGCAAACATTTCCAACCAATGAATGTCAACTTTGGGATTATCAAGGAGTTGGAAGGCGAGCGTATTCGTGATAAGAAGGCTCGTTATGAAAAAATTGCAGAGCGCGCTCTTAGCGACCTAGAAGAATTTTTAACTGTCTAATTTTTTTGAAAGAATTGCTCATGATACTATAAAAATCTTAGAAATTGTGATAAAATAGGTAGGATAAAAGAAGGAGAGTGAAAATGGCGAATCCCAAGTATAAACGTATTTTAATCAAGTTATCAGGTGAAGCCCTTGCCGGTGAACGAGGCGTAGGGATTGATATCCAAACAGTTCAAACAATCGCAAAAGAGATTCAAGAAGTTCATAGCTTAGGTATCGAAATTGCCCTTGTTATTGGTGGAGGAAATCTCTGGCGTGGCGAACCTGCTGCAGAAGCAGGAATGGACCGCGTTCAGGCAGATTACACAGGAATGCTTGGGACTGTTATGAATGCTCTTGTGATGGCAGATTCATTGCAACAAGTTGGGGTTGATACACGTGTGCAAACAGCTATTGCTATGCAACAAGTGGCAGAGCCTTATGTCCGTGGCCGTGCCCTTCGTCACCTTGAAAAAGGCCGTATCGTTATCTTTGGTGCCGGAATTGGTTCACCTTACTTCTCAACCGATACAACAGCGGCCCTTCGTGCAGCTGAAATCGAAGCAGATGCCATCCTTATGGCTAAAAATGGTGTCGACGGTGTTTACAATGCCGATCCTAAGAAGGACAAGACAGCTGTTAAATTTGAAGAATTGACCCACCGTGACGTTATCAATAAAGGTCTCCGTATCATGGACTCAACAGCTTCAACCCTCTCAATGGACAACGATATTGACTTGGTTGTCTTTAACATGAACCAACCAGGCAACATCAAACGTGTCGTATTTGGTGAAAATATCGGAACAACAGTTTCAAATAATATCGAAGAAAAGGAATAAGAAAGATTATGGCTAACGCAATTATTGAAAAAGCTAAAGAGAGAATGACCCAGTCTCACCAATCACTTGCTCGTGAATTTGGTGGTATCCGTGCTGGCCGTGCCAATGCAAGCTTGCTTGACCGTGTACATGTAGAATACTATGGAGTCGAAACTCCTCTTAACCAAATCGCTTCAATTACCATTCCAGAAGCGCGTGTTTTGTTGGTAACACCATTTGACAAGTCTTCATTGAAAGACATCGAACGTGCTTTGAACGCTTCTGATCTTGGTATCACACCAGCGAATGACGGTTCTGTGATTCGCTTGGTTATCCCAGCTCTTACAGAAGAAACTCGTCGTGACCTTGCTAAAGAAGTGAAGAAGGTCGGTGAGAATGCTAAGGTGGCTGTCCGCAATATCCGTCGCGATGCTATGGACGAAGCTAAGAAACAAGAAAAAGCAAAAGAAATCACTGAAGACGAATTGAAGACTCTTGAAAAAGACATTCAAAAAGTAACAGACGATGCTGTTAAACACATCGACGACATGACTGCCAACAAAGAGAAAGAACTTTTGGAAGTCTAAAAATAAACAGAAAAACTCAGTTGGCATTGCTGGCTGAGTTTTATTCGAAAGAAGGAAATATGAATACAAATCTTGCAAGTTTTATCGTTGGACTGATCATCGATGAAAACGACCGTTTTTACTTTGTGCAAAAGGATGGTCAAACCTATGCTCTTGCTAAGGAAGAAGGTCAACATACGGTAGGGGATACGGTCAAAGGTTTTGCCTACACGGATATGAAGCAAAAACTCCGCCTGACCACTCTAGAAGTGACCGCCACTCAGGACCAATTTGGTTGGGGAACTGTAACGGAAGTTCGTAAAGACTTGGGTGTCTTTGTGGATACAGGCCTTCCTGACAAGGAAATCGTTGTGTCACTCGATATTCTCCCTGAGCTCAAGGAACTCTGGCCTAAGAAGGGCGACCAACTTTACATCCGTCTCGAAGTGGACAAGAAAGACCGTATCTGGGGACTCTTGGCTTATCAAGAAGACTTCAAACGTCTGGCTCGTCCTGCCTACAACAACATGCAGAATCAAAACTGGCCAGCCATTGTTTACCGTCTCAAGCTGTCAGGTACCTTTGTCTATCTGCCAGAAAATAACATGCTTGGTTTTATCCATCCTAGCGAGCGTTACGCAGAGCCACGTTTGGGACAAGTCTTAGATGCGCGTGTCATTGGTTTCCGTGAAGTGGACCGTACCTTGAACCTTTCTCTCAAACCACGTTCCTTTGAGATGTTGGAAAATGATGCCCAGATGATTTTGACCTACTTGGAAAGCAATGGCGGTTTCATGACCTTAAATGATAAGTCAACTCCAGATGACATCAAGGCAACCTTTGGCATTTCTAAAGGTCAGTTCAAGAAAGCTTTAGGAGGTCTTATGAAGGCTGGCAAAATCAAGCAAGACCAGTTTGGGACAGAGTTGATCTAGGGAGACTTATGAGAAAATCATTTTACACTTGGCTCATGACTGAGCGCAATCCTAAAAGTAACAGCCCTAAAGCCATTTTGGCAGATCTCGCTTTTGAGGAGTCAGCCTTCCCAAAACACACGGATGATTTTGATGAGGTGAGTCGCTTTTTGGAGGAACATGCCAGTTTCTCTTTTAACTTAGGAGACTTTGACTCTATCTGGCAAGAATACTTAGAACACTAGAGACAATGAGATGAGGCTAGTATTTTATTGTTCTCTTTGCTATAATAAAAAGAAATAAAAGGATTAGAGAGGTTCTTTATTTGAAGGAACATTCAATAGACATTCAACTGAGTCATCCAGATGACTTGTTTCATCTTTTTGGTTCCAATGAACGCCATCTTCGTTTGATGGAAGAAGAGCTTGATGTTGTGATTCATGCTCGTACGGAGATTGTCCAGGTTTTGGGAGAAGAGTCTGCTTGCGAGGAAGCTCGTCAGGTTATCCAAGCTTTGATGGTCTTGGTGAACCGTGGGATGACCGTTGGTACGCCAGATGTGGTGACTGCAATTAGCATGGTCAAAAACGATGAAATCGACAAGTTTGTTGCCCTTTATGAAGAAGAAATTATCAAAGATAATACAGGGAAGCCGATCCGTGTCAAAACCTTGGGTCAAAAACTTTATGTGGACAGTGTTAAACAGCATGATGTGACCTTTGGAATTGGGCCAGCAGGTACGGGGAAGACCTTCCTTGCAGTGACCTTGGCAGTAACTGCCCTTAAACGCGGGCAGGTCAAACGAATTATTCTAACTCGTCCAGCAGTGGAAGCAGGAGAGAGTCTTGGATTTCTTCCGGGTGATCTTAAGGAGAAGGTGGATCCTTACCTTCGACCTGTTTATGATGCCTTGTATCAGATTCTGGGGAAAGACCAAACAACTCGTCTCATGGAGCGTGAAATTATTGAGATTGCGCCCCTTGCCTATATGCGTGGCCGGACCTTGGATGATGCCTTTGTCATTCTCGATGAGGCGCAAAATACGACCATCATGCAGATGAAGATGTTTTTGACTCGTTTAGGCTTTAATTCTAAGATGATTGTCAATGGAGATATCAGTCAGATTGACCTCCCGCGTAACGTCAAGTCAGGTTTGATTGATGCCCAAGAAAAGCTCAAGAACATTCACCAGATTGACTTTATTCATTTTTCAGCCAAGGATGTGGTTCGCCATCCAGTTGTCGCTCAGATTATCCGAGCTTATGAACCAGCTCCTGTCAAGAATGAAGAGAGTGAAGAATTAGATCCTCAACCTCTATCTGAAGGATAGTTCTTTTGTACTTAAAGTTATCTCAATACCAAGTATAAATTTGCGTTTTAAATATTTCATTCAATATCCTTATCTTAGTTAGAAACTTTTCAAGTGGTGGAATCCTATGGAATCAATCTTTTTAAAACTAGCTCAGTATCCAATAGTGGAGACTGAGCGTTTATTGCTCCGACCTGTAACCTTGGACGATGCAGAAGCTATGTTTGAGTATGTTTCAGACAGAGAAAATACACGCTACACTTTTCCAACCAATCAAAATTTAGAAGAAACCAAGAATAACATTGCTCAGTTCTACTTGGCCAATCCCTTGGGGCGCTGGGGAATAGAACTAAAAAGCAATGCTCAGTTTATCGGTACCATTGATTTGCACAAGATTGATCCTGCTCTTAAGAGGGCAGCTATTGGTTACATTATCAATAAAAAATATTGGAATCAAGGTTTGACGACAGAAGCCAATCGTGCCGTGATTGAGCTTGCTTTTGAGAAGGTTGGAATGAACAAGTTGACCGCCCTTCACGATAAGGACAATCCTGCATCTGGAAAGGTCATGGAGAAATCAGGCATGCGTTTTTCCCATGCAGAACCATATGCTTGTATGGACCAGCATGAAGAAGGCCGAATCGTTACAAGAGTTCATTATGTCTTGACTAAGGAAGACTATTTTGCAAATAAATAAGCAGTTGAGAAGAAATTTTCAACTGTTTTTTCTTCCTCTTACGAATAATCTAAGAGAGGAGAAAATATGGAAGCAATTATCGAGAAAATAAAAGAGTATAAAATCATTGTCATCTGTACTGGTTTGGGCTTGCTTGTCGGCGGATTTTTCATGCTAAAGCCAGCTCCACACACACCTGTTAAGGAAACGAATTTGCAGGCAGAAGTTGCAGCAGTTTCCAAGGATTCATCGACCGAAAAGGAAGAAAAGGAAGAACCGGTTGAACAAGATCTAATAACAGTAGATGTAAAGGGGGCTGTTAAAGCACCAGGAATTTATGATTTGCCTGTAGGTAGTCGAGTCAATGACGCTGTTCAGAAGGCTGGTGGCTTGACAGAGCAAGCAGACAGCAAGGGGCTCAATCTAGCTCAGAAAGTTAGTGACGAGGCTCTGGTTTACGTTCCATCTAAGGGAGAAGAAGTAGCTAGTCAACAGGCAGGTTCTGGAGCGCCTTCTTCAACAAGCAAGGACAAGAAGGTCAATCTCAACAAGGCCAGTCTGGAAGAACTCAAGCAGGTCAAGGGACTGGGAGGAAAACGAGCTCAAGACATTATCGACCATCGTGAAACAAACGGGAAGTTCAAGTCAGTAGACGAGCTCAGGAAGGTCTCTGGCATTGGTGCTAAGACAATAGAAAAGTTAAAAGACTATGTTACAGTGGATTAAGAGCATCCCCATTCCCCTAATTTACCTGAGTTTTCTGTTACTTTGGTTTTATTACGCTATTTTCTCAGCATCCTATCTTGCACTGCTAGGTTTTGTTTTTCTGCTCTTCTGTCTCTTTATCCAATTTCCTTGGAAACCTGCTAGCAAAGTTCTAGTGATTTGTGGAATCTTTGGCTTTTGGTTTCTGTTTCAAACTTGGCAACAGAGTCAAGCGAGTCAAAATTTGGCGGATTCTGTTGAAAGGGTAAGGATTTTGCCTGACACTATTAAGGTCAATGGTGATAGTCTATCCTTTCGTGGCAAGTCTGATGGACGCATTTTTCAAGTCTATTATAAACTCCAGTCCGAGGAGGAGAAAGAACAATTTCAAACTTTAACAGACCTTCATGACTTAGAACTAGAAGGAAAACTTTCGGAGCCAGAAGGGCAGAGGAATTTTGGTGGATTTAACTATCAAGCCTATCTGAAAACTCAGGGGATTTACCAGACTCTCAATATCAAAAAAATCCAGTCACTTCAAAAGGTTGGTAGTTGGGATATAGGTGAAAATCTGTCCAGTTTACGTCGAAAGGCTGTGGTTTGGATTAAGACGCATTTTCCAGACCCTATGCGCAACTACATGACAGGACTCTTATTAGGATATTTGGATACAGACTTTGAGGAGATGAATGAACTTTATTCCAGTCTAGGAATTATCCACCTCTTTGCCTTGTCGGGTATGCAGGTAGGCTTTTTCATGGACGGATTTAAGAAACTTCTTTTGCGATTAGGCTTAACTCAAGAAAAGTGGAGATGGCTAGCTTATCCATTCTCTCTGGTCTATGCTGGATTGACTGGATTTTCAGCCTCGGTCATTCGCAGTCTTTTGCAAAAGTTACTGGCTCAACATGGTGTTAAAGGCTTGGATAATTTTGCCTTGACGGTGCTTGTCCTCTTTATTGTCATGCCAAACTTTTTCTTGACAGCAGGAGGAGTCTTGTCCTGTGCTTATGCTTTTATCCTGACCATGACCAGCAAAGAAGGGGAGGGGCTCAAGGCTGTTGCTAGAGAAAGTCTAGTGATCTCCTTGGGCATATTGCCCATTCTGTCCTTCTATTTTGCGGAATTTCAACCTTGGTCTATCCTTTTGACCTTTGTCTTTTCCTTACTATTTGACTTGGTCTTCTTACCGCTCTTGTCTATCTTATTTGCCCTTTCCTTTCTCTATCCGGTCGTTCAGCTTAATTTTATTTTTGAATGGTTGGAGGGGATTATTCGTTTGGTCTCGCAGGTGGCGAGTAGGCCACTGGTCTTTGGACAACCCAATTCATGGCTGTTGATGCTACTATTAATTTCCTTGGCTTTAGTCTATGATTTGAGGAAAAATATCAAAAGAGTAGCTGGCTTCAGCTTACTTATTGTGGGTCTCTTTTTCTTGACCAAGCATCCACTGGAAAATGAAATTACCATGCTGGATGTGGGGCAAGGAGAAAGTATTTTCCTACGGGATGTAACTGGTAAGACCATTCTCATAGATGTCGGTGGCAAGGTAGAATCTGATAAGAAAATCGAAAAATGGCAAGAAAAGGCGACGACCAGCAATGCCCAGCGAACCTTGATTCCCTATCTCAAAAGTCGAGGAGTAGCCAAGATTGACCAGCTGATTTTGACAAATACGGACAAGGAGCATGTTGGAGATTTGTTGGAGGTGACCAAGGCTTTCCATATAGGCGAAATTTTAGTGTCCAAAGGCAGTTTGAAACAGAAGGAATTTGTGGCAGAACTACAAGCGACCCAAACAAAAGTTAGAAGTATAACAGCAGGAGAGAACTTGCCAATTTTCGGAAGTCAGATAGAAGTCCTATCTCCAAGGAAAATTGGAGATGGAGGTCATGAAAATTCCCTGGTTCTTTATGGGAAACTATTGGATAAGCACTTTCTCTTCACAGGAAATTTGGAGGAGAAAGGAGAGAAGGATCTTCTAAAGCAATATCCTGACCTAGAGGTGGATGTTTTGAAAGCTGGCCAACATGGCTCTAAAAAATCATTAAGTTCAGCCTTTCTAGAACAGCTCAAACCAGAGATGACTCTCATCTCAGTTGGAAAGAACAAACGAACGAAATTACCTCATCAGGAGACCTTGACCCGGCTGGAAGGTATCAATAGCAAAGTTTATCGAACTGATCAGCAAGGAGCTATACGCTTTAAAGGTTGGAAAAGTTGGAAAATCGAAACAGTTGGTTAATGAGCAGAAACTTTTCAAAAAAATAACTTTTTATCTTGACAAGGGCTAGAAAACTTGGTATCATATAAAAGTTGAGAAAAGCAGAAGTGAGAGCTTCTCGCCTTGTGACATTAAGTTGCCTGGCCCTACGGATGAAAAGTTTCTAAGAAACGCTATCATAACGTGCGGGCTTGTATATTTACGAGTCCGCTATTGTTTTTCTCTAATAAAACAAAAGAGGTGAAAACCATAGCAAAGCAAGACTTATTCATCAATGATGAGATTCGTGTACGTGAAGTTCGCTTGATTGGTCTTGAGGGAGAACAGTTAGGCATCAAGCCACTCAGTGAAGCGCAAGCTTTGGCTGATAACGCTAATGTTGACCTAGTATTGATTCAACCCCAAGCAAAACCGCCTGTTGCAAAAATTATGGACTACGGTAAGTTCAAATTTGAGTACCAGAAGAAGCAAAAAGAACAACGTAAAAAACAAAGTGTTGTTACTGTGAAAGAAGTTCGTCTGAGTCCAACGATTGACAAGGGTGACTTTGACACAAAACTTCGCAATGCACGCAAATTCCTTGAAAAAGGAAATAAAGTTAAGGTATCTATTCGCTTTAAGGGTCGTATGATTACCCATAAAGAGATTGGTGCAAAAGTTTTAGCCGAGTTTGCTGAAGCAACTCAAGATATTGCCATCATCGAACAACGTGCTAAAATGGATGGACGTCAAATGTTCATGCAATTGGCGCCAGCGACTGACAAAAAATAATTGTCAGAAAGTTAAATAAAGGAGAAAAAATCATGCCAAAACAAAAAACACACCGCGCATCAGCTAAACGTTTCAAACGTACAGGTTCTGGTGGACTTAAACGTTTCCGTGCTTACACTTCTCACCGTTTCCACGGAAAAACTAAGAAACAACGTCGTCATCTTCGTAAAGCATCTATGGTGCATTCAGGAGATTACAAACGTATCAAAGCAATGCTTACTCGCTTGAAATAATAGCTTGACTGTAAGTAAACAATTCTAGGAAATATTTGGAGGAAATAAAACATGGCACGTGTTAAAGGTGGCGTTGTATCACGCAAACGTCGTAAACGTATTCTTAAATTAGCTAAAGGTTACTATGGAGCTAAACACATCTTGTTCCGTACTGCAAAAGAACAAGTAATGAACTCTTACTACTATGCATACCGTGACCGTCGTCAGAAAAAACGTGACTTCCGCAAATTGTGGATCACTCGTATCAACGCGGCAGCTCGTATGAACGGACTTTCATACTCACAATTGATGCATGGTTTGAAATTGGCTGAGATCGAAGTTAACCGTAAAATGCTTGCTGACTTGGCTGTTAACGATGCAGCAGCTTTCACAGCTCTTGCAGATGCAGCGAAAGCAAAACTTGGTAAATAATAACTGATAAGACTGGAACAGGATTGTCCCAGTCTTTTTAAAAATAAAGGAGAAAAATATGGCTTCAAAAATGCTACACACTTGCTTGCGAGTAGAAAATCTCGAAAAATCAATTGCATTTTATCGGCTCTTTGTCAACTGTAGTGGGTTGAAGAAAAGCTAAAATCTAGAAAGGACAAATTTCGTCCTTTCTTTTTTGATATTTAGGGCGATAAAAATC